>JAEZZV010000278.1 GCA_023418375.1 Actinomycetes bacterium
GCCGGCCACCGCGGCCGTGGAGTCGCGGCCCGTGCGTCTGGCGCGAGTGCTGTCGGTGCGCGCGATCGTCCTCGGCGTGGTGCTCCTGGCGGGGTTCACGCTGCTCTTCCCGACGGTGCGGGCCTACCTCGGCCAGCGCGCGGAGCTCGCTGCGCTGGCCGACCAGGTCGCCCAGGCCGAGCAGGCCGAGCGCGACCTCGCCCGCGATCTCGACCGCTGGCAGGACCCCGCGTACGTCGCGGCGCAGGCGCGCGAGCGGCTGTCGTACGTGCTTCCGGGGGAGACGGCGTACCGCGTCATCGACCCGGAGGTCGTGGTCGAGCCGGAGCAGGACCCTGCGACACCCGCCCCGGAGGCCGGGCCGTCGCTCCCGCTCGGCGGCGCCGTGCACCCGTGGTACGCGACCGTGTGGGAGTCCCTCGAGGTCGCCGGCTCGGCCGACGTCCCGGACCCCTCGGCCGAGGAGGCCGTCGACGCGCCGGCGCACGCCCCGGCGGTGGGCGACCCCGCGAGCGAGGAGACCCCGTGACCGGTACGTCCGCGCCGCTGGAGCCGGTGGCGGCGGCGGACCTCGCGGTGGTCGCGGAGCAGCTCGGACGCGGGCCGCGCGGCGTCGTGGCCGTGGCCGCGCGCTGCGTGTGCGGCCGACCGATCGTGGTCCGCACGGCGCCCCGGCTCCCGGACGGCTCGCCCTTCCCGACGACGTACTACCTCACCGCCCCCGGCGCCGTGGCGGCGGTGTCACGGCTCGAGGCCAGCGGCACGATGCGCGCGATGAACGAGCGGCTCGCCACGGATCCCGAGCTGGCCGTCGCGCACCGCCGCGCGCACGAGGACTACCTCGCCCGGCGCGCGGAGCTCGGCTCGGCCGAGGAGATCGAGGGCATCTCGGCGGGTGGCATGCCCGATCGCGTGAAGTGCCTGCACGTCCTGGTGGGACACGCACTGGCGCGCGGCCCCGGCGTCAACCCGCTGGGCGACGAGACCCTCGCCCTCATCGCCCACGAGTGGTCGCCGACCGTCTGCCGCTGCTGACCGTGCCGTTCCGCGCACCGGTGGGCGGGCGCCGGCTGCCCGCCGAGGAGATGGCAGGCTTGCGCGCATGGCTCGCGTGGCAGGCATCGACTGTGGCACCAACTCCATCCGGCTCCTCGTCGCGGACGTCGACGAGCAGGGCAGGCTGACCGACCTCGACCGGAGGATGGAGGTCGTCCGGCTCGGGCAGGGGGTGGACCGCACCGGCCGCCTCGCCCCGGAGGCGCTCGAGCGGACCCTGGACGCCGCCCGCCGCTACGCCGCCATCTGCGCGGACCTCGGCGCCGAGCGGATCCGCTTCGTGGCGACGTCGGCCACCCGCGACGCCGAGAACCGCGCGGACTTCGTGGCCGGGGTGCGCGACGCGCTGGGCGTCGAGCCGGAGGTCATCGAGGGCACCGAGGAGGCCTCCCTGTCGTTCCGCGGCGCGACCAGTGTGCTCGCTGGCAAGCACCCCGGTCCGTTCCTGGTCGTCGACATCGGCGGCGGCTCGACGGAGCTCGCGCTCGGGACGACGTCGGTCGTCGCCTCGCACTCCATGGACATGGGCTGCGTGCGGCTCACCGAGCGCCACCTGCACTCCGACCCGCCCACGGCCGAGGAGATCGCGGCGGCCAGCGCGGACGTCGTCGCCGCCCTGGACGTCGCGGCGCGCGACGTGCCGTTCGGACGCGCCGCCACCCTCGTCGGCCTCGCGGGCTCGGTGACCACGGTGACCGCGCACGTCCTCGACCTGGACCGCTACGACCCGCACGCGATCGACGGCGCCGTCCTCCCGGTGGACAAGGTCCTCGCGTCCGCGCGTGCGCTGCTGACGATGTCGCGCGCCAAGCGGGAGCGGCTGCCGTTCATGCACCCGGGGCGCGTCGACGTCATCGGTGCCGGGGCCCTGGTGTGGTCGGACGTCGTCTCGCGCGTCCGTGCCGAGGTCGGCATCGCGGGCGGCCGCCTGCGGTCCGTCGTCGTCTCCGAGCACGACATCCTCGACGGCATCACGCTCAGCGCGGCCGAGCGCGCCTGAGCGTCGCGGGTGGACATGACCCGGCTGGTCCTGCTGCCGCACCCGCGCGTCGGGGGAGCGTTCACCTCGCCCGTGGTCCCGGGGTCCGGCTGGCCGGGCGACCCGGCCGGGCCGGGGACGCCCGTCGCGCACGCGCCCGACGACGTCGCACGCCTCGCGGCGGCTGCACCCGCGCTGGAGGCGCTCGACGCGGCGTCGTCGGTGTGCCGTGCGTGTCCGCGGCTGGTCGCCTGGCGGGAGGACGTCGCGACGACCAAGCGCCGCGCGTTCGCCGACCAGCCGTACTGGGGCCGGCCGGGGCCGGGGTTCGGGGACCCCGAGGCGCGGCTGGTCGTCGTCGGGCTGGCGCCCGCGGCGCACGGGGCGAACCGGACCGGCCGGCTGTTCACGGGGGACCGCTCCGGGGACTGGATCGTGGCGGCGCTGCACCGGGCCGGGCTGGCGTCGCAGGCGACCAGCGTCGACGCCGCCGACGGCCTCGTGCTCCACGGCGTGCGGATGGTCGCGCCGGTGCGGTGCGCGCCCCCGGACAACGCCCCGACGCCCGCGGAACGCGACACGTGCCACCCGTGGCTTCGCCGCGAGCTCGAGCTGATGCCGCAGGTCACCGCCGTGCTGGCGCTCGGGGCGTTCGGCTGGGCCGCGTTCCTCCAGGCGGCCCGGGGCTTCGGCTGGGCGGTGCCGCGCCCGGCGCCACGTTTCGGGCACGGGGCCGTCACGGCCCTGGAACGCCCGGACGGCGGCGTGGTGCGCCTCGTCGGCTGCTACCACGTGTCGCAGCAGAACACGCAGACCGGTCGGCTCACCGAGGCGATGCTCGACGACGCGGTGGCGACGGCCTGGCGGGCCGCGGGCGGGGACTCGACCGGGCTGTTCGCTGGTCGCTGAACGGGGCCCTTGGGCTTGTGAAGGTTTTCACATGCGCCTACCGTTTCAATCGTGACGACCCACGACCGCGCCCCCAGCCCCACCCTCGTCCCCGCGGACGGCGCCCCGGCGCGCCCCACCCGCCCGCGCACGGTGCCGCGCATCGTCATCCTCGGCGGAGGCTACGTCGGCTTCTACACGGCCCTGCGCCTGCGCAAGCGGCTCGGTCGGCGCGAGGTGGCGATCGTCGTCGTCGACCCCCGGTCCTACATGACCTACCAGCCGTTCCTGCCCGAGGCCGCCGCCGGGTCGCTCGAGCCGCGCCACGTCGTCGTCTCGCACCGGCAGGCGCTGCGTGGGGTGGACGTGCTCAACGGGCGCGTGACGCAGGTGCGGCACGGCGAGCGCACCGTGCGCATCGCGCCGGAGGTCGGCGAGGAGTACGAGATCAGCTACGACCACCTGGTGGTGGCCCTGGGCTCGGTGGCGCGCACGCTGCCCATCCCGGGCCTGGCGGAGCAGGGCATCGGCTTCAAGACGGTCGAGGAGGCCATCGCGCTGCGCAACCACGCACTCGCCCGGCTCGACGCCGCGGCCTCGACGTGGGACCACGACGCGCGGAAGCGCCTGCTGACCTTCACGTTCGTCGGGGCCGGCTTCGCGGGCGTCGAGGCGCTCGCTGAGGTCGAGGACATGGTCCGCGCGGCCGTCGCCGGAGGGCGCTACGAGGGCATCACGGTCGACGACCTGCGCTTCGTCATGATCGAGGGCTCCACCCGGATCCTGCCCGAGCTGGGCGAGGAGATGGGTGGCTACGCGCTCGAGCAGCTGCGGGCCCGCGGGATCGAGGTGCACCTCGCGACCTTCCTCAGCTCGTGCGTCGACGGACACGTCGTGACGTCCACCGGCGTGGAGTTCGACTCGGCCACGATCGTGTGGACGGCGGGCGTGAAGGCGAACCCCGTGCTCGCCGAGACCGACCTGCCGCTGGACGACGCAGGGCGCGTGCGCGCGCTGGCCACCCTCCAGGTGGTCACGGCCGACGGTGAGGTCCTCGACGGCGCCTGGGCCGCCGGCGACTGCGCGGCCGTGCCCGACCTGACCCACCCCGGCGCGCTCTGCTCGCCGAGCGCGCAGCACGCCGTGCGGCAGGCGCGGCACCTCGGCGACAACCTCGCGCGGCACCTGCGCGGCGCCGAGGCGACGCCGTACCGGCACAAGCACGTCGGCACGGTCGCCTCGCTCGGGCTCGGCAAGGGCGTGGCCCAGGTCTACGGAGTGAAGGTTCGCGGCCGGCTGGCCTGGTTCATGCACCGGACCTACCACGTCGCGCAGATGCCGACGCTCAACCGGAAGGTGCGGATCGTCCTGGACTGGACGCTGTCGCTGTTCTTCCGCCGCGAGCTGGTGGCGCTGGGCAGCCTGCACGAGCCCCGGGCGACCTTCGTCGAGGCCGCGACCGGGCCGCGCGTCGTGCGCAGCGCCGCCTGAGCCCGGCGCGGGGCGCACCCCTGGCACGATGGGCGGACCGGCCGCGTGGCGCGTCGCGCGGCGGGCCCCCGTAGCCCAATCGGCAGAGGCAGCCGGCTTAAACCCGGCCCAGTGCAGGTTCGATTCCTGCCGGGGGCACCGACGATCGACGCCCGTCTCGGCAGCCGGGACGGGCCGCCCGCGATGTGAGCGGTCCGTCTGTTGATCATGCGCTGACCTTGTTCTTCGCCGATTCGCGAAAGAGTGTCGAATAGGCGTCGAAACTATCGCCCGATCGGGTGATGGAGCGATTCCACAATGGCCCGCCGTCTTGCATTTCGGGAAATGTCGGACAACGTTGCCTTTACCGCTCATGTGTGCCTAGCGTGTGGCCACCGGACACTGCCACACGCAAAGGGGCGATCATGCGGCACTCCCGTTCCATCCGGGCCGTCACAGCAGCCGTCGCGGCTGCCACGGTGGGTCTTGCATCCGCCGTCACGGCCCTGTCCGCAAGCGCGGCGGACACCGTGGTGATCACCAGCGACTTCGAGGCCGGCAGCGCCGACCCGTGGCAGGCGCGCGGCTCGACGATCGCGGTCGTCGACACCGACGCGCACACGGGGACGAGGGCGCTGAGCGTCACCGGCCGGACCGCGGACTGGCAGGGCGTGCAGACCGACGTCGTCGGGCTCGTCGCGCCCGGGCAGAGCGTCACGGTCTCGGGCTGGGTGAAGCTCCTCGGCGTGGGGTCCACCACCGCCAAGTTCAGCGTCCACGAGACGACGGCCGACGCGTACACGCAGGTGTCGACGCCCGTGACCGTCGACGGGGCCGCCTGGGTCGAGATGTCCGGCACGTACACGGTGCCGGCGGGGCAGGCCGGCCTGGTCCTCTACGTCGAGGCCGCCGAACCCACCGCGAGCTTCCTCGTCGACGACATCACGGTGACCGCGTCGGGTGAGGGTTCCTACCCCGGCGGCGCCGTCGACCCGACGACGTCCCAGGTCACCACCGCGCGTGGCACCGGGAACGTGGCGGCGCTGACCTTCGACGACGGCCCGAACCCGGGCGAGACGGAGCAGCTGCTCGACCTCCTGGCCGCCGAGGACATCGACGCGACGTTCTGCGTCATCGGCCAGAACGTCCAGGCGCCCGGCGGCGCCGAGATCCTCCAGCGGATCGTGGCCGAGGGCCACACGCTGTGCAACCACACCACCTCGTACGCCGACATGGGCACCTGGACCGCCGACCAGATCGAGGCCGACCTGAAGGCCAACCTCGCGATCATCCGCGACGCCCTCGGTGACCCGGACTACCCGGTGCCCTACTTCCGTGCGCCGGACGGCAGCTGGGGCGCGACCCCGCAGGTCGCCGTCGACCTCGGCATGCAGCCGCTCGGGCTCGGGAACGTCATCTTCGACTGGGACGGCAACGACCTGTCCGTCGAGACGCTGTCGGCCAACCTGCGCACCGCGATCGTCCCGGGCGCGGTCGTCCTCGCCCACGACGGCGGCGGCGACCGGAGCGGCACCATCGCCGCCGTCGAGGCAGTCGTCCCCGAGTACGTCGCCGACGGTTGGACCTTCACGCTGCCTGCCGAGCGCGGGCCCGGGACGGGCGGTCAGCCCGTGACCGTGACCGCCGTCGACTTCGACGACGAGACGCTGGGCGACTGGACCGCCAGCGGCAGCCCGTCGCTCGCCTACGTGGACGCCGACGGCGGCAAGGCGCTCGCCATCACGCGCGCCGCGGACTACGAGGGCATCCAGTCCCCGACCGGGCTGCTCCAGAAGGACGTCGTCTACACCTTCTCGATGCGAGCGATGCTGCCCGACGACGCGCCGGTCGACGCGACGCGGGCCCGGTTCGTCGTCAAGCCCAACTACGACTGGGTGGGCGACGCGGAGATCACCAAGGGTGAATGGACCCAGATCACCGGCACCTACACCGTTCCGGCGGCCGTGACCGACCTGAACGCGGTGCAGATCTACCTCGGGACGGCCGACCAGTCCGGTGCGTACACCCTGCTCGTCGACGACATCACGGTGACCCGGCCGGCCGGCACGGGCGACCACACGCCCGTGGACCTCACCTTCGACTTCGAGGACGCCACCCTCCAGGGGTGGGAGCCCCGCGACGCCGGCGGCAGCCCGACCGTCACCGTCACCGACGCCGAGGCGCACGAGTCCGTCCACGCCGCGCTCGTGAGCGACCGCGACGGCCAGGGCGACGGCATCCGCCTCGACGTGTCGGAGATCCTCGAGTCGAGCGTCACCTACGACGTCACCGCCTGGGTGAAGATGGCGGCCGGCGAGGAGCCGGACGACCTGTGGCTGTCCATGCAGCGCACGAACGAGGGCGCCGACGCGTTCGACACCCTCGGCCAGTTCGCCGACGTCGGTTCCACCGGGTGGACGCAGGTCCAGACCTCGTTCACGATGGCCGACGCCGAGACCGCGTACCTGTACTTCGAGACGGCGTACAACGGCGGTGGGCCAGGGGCGTTCCTCGTGGACGACATCACGATCCGTTCCCGCGACGTGCAGGTCGAGCCGCTCACGCCGCTCATGGACACCGTCGACTTCCCGCTGGGCGTCGCCATCGACGGACGGGACGCGGTCGGCTCCTCCGGTGAGCTCACCCTGAGGCACTTCAACCAGGTGACCGCCGAGAACCACATGAAGGTCGAGGCCTGGTACGACGAGACGCGCACCTTCCGGATGCACCCGGAGGCCGTCGCGGTGCTGGACTTCGCGCAGGAGAACGACCTGCGGCTCTACGGCCACGTGCTGCTGTGGCACAGCCAGACGCCCGAGTGGTTCTTCCAGGACGACGACGGTGAGCCGCTGACCGACAGCGACGCGGACAAGCAGGTCCTGCGCGACCGGCTCCGGACGCACGTCTTCAACGTCGCCGAGACGATCTCCGACCAGTACGGCGCCTTCGGCAGCGAGACCAACCCGCTCGTGGCCTGGGACGTCGTCAACGAGGTCATCGCCGACACCCCGGAGTACGCCGACGGGCTGCGGCGGAGCGAGTGGTACCGGATCCTCGGCGAGGAGTTCATCGACCTGGCGTTCACGTACGCGAACGAGGCCTTCAACGGCGAGTACGCCGCCGAGGGCGTCGAGCACCCGGTCACGCTCTTCATCAACGACTACAACACCGAGCAGAGCGGCAAGCAGGACCGCTACTACGCCCTCGTCGAGCGGCTGCTCGCCCGTGGCGTCCCGGTCGACGGCGTCGGGCACCAGTTCCACGTGTCGCTGTCGACGCCGGTGCCGGCGCTGGGTGCCGCGCTGGACCGGTTCGCCGGCCTGCCCGTCGTGCAGGCCGTCACGGAGCTGGACGTCACGGTCGGGACGCCCGTGACGCAGGCGAACCTCGTCGAGCAGGGCTACTACTACCGCGACGCGTTCGACGTGTTCCGGCAGTTCCAGGCCGCCACGGGCGACATGTTCTCCGTGACGGTGTGGGGCCTGCACGACGGCCGGAGCTGGCGCAGCGAGCAGGCGCCGCTCCTGTTCGACTCCGGGCTCCAGGGCAAGCCGGCCTACTACGGCGCGGCGGGCGCCGAGCTCGAGCCGAGGGTCCTCGCCGAGCTGTCGTTCGGCGGGTCCGTGCCGCTGGACGCCTCCGCGACGACCGCGCCGGACTGGCAGCGCCTCCCGCTGCACGAGGTGGGTGACGTCGCGGCGTTCCAGACCCGCTGGGAGGCCGACCACCTGACGGTGCTCGTGCGGGTGGACGACGCGACGGTGGACGGGACGGACGGCCTCTCGGTCGTCGTCGGGGAGAACACCTACGCCTTCGGGCGCGACGGCTCTGGCGACGTGCCCGGCGTCGTGACCCCGACGACGGACGGCTGGGCGGCCGTGGTGCACGTGCCGCTCACCGACGCCGCCCTCGGCGACGTCCTCGACGTCGACATCCGGGTGACGGACGGCGAGACCACGACGGGCTGGAACGCCCCCGGCGTGCTCGGCACCCTCACGCTGGTCGAGCCACTGTCCTTCGTCGAGGTGGCACAGGCCCCGGCGGCGCCGACGATCGACGGAGAGGTCGACGACGTGTGGGCGCAAGCGAACGTCGTGACGACCGAGACGCAGATCGAGGGCTCGGCCGAGAGCGCGGCGACGGCGGACATCCGGACGCTCTGGAGCGGCGACGGCAGCACCCTGTACGTGCTGGCGGACGTCACCGACGACCAGGTCGACGTGTCGGGCGACAGCCCGTGGATCCAGGACTCCGTGGAGATCTTCCTGGACGCCGGCAACTACCGGAACGGCCCCTACCGCTACGACGACACGCAGACCCGCATCAACGCCGAGAACGCGGTGTCGTTCGGGACCGGTGACGAGACGTTCCAGCGGAACCGGCTCGCGAGCGCCACGACGCTCACCGACACCGGGTACCGGGTCGAGGCCTCCATCAGCCTGCTGGAGTCCGGTGGCGCCGGCACCTTCCACGGCCTGGACTTCCAGGTCAACGACGGGACCGACGGTGCGCGCACGTCCGTGCGGACGTGGGCCGACCCGACCGGGATCAGCTACCAGAGCACCGCACGCTGGGGTGTCGGGCAGCTGGTCGAGGCCCCGTTCGTGCCGGACCCCGACGTGGCGGTACACGCCTTCGTCGCCAAGGCCGGCTCGCAGATCACCGTCGACGTCAGCGGCTACCTGCCCGGCAGCACCGTCGCTCTGCGGCTCGACCCCGAGGTGGTCGCCGGCCGCGCCCGGCCGGTGAACCTCGGCACGGTGACGGTCGACGACACGGGCGCCGGGACCGCCCGGGTCGCGATCCCGCGTCAGACGAAGCTCGGCCTGTACTCCGTCGTCGGGACCTCCGGCGACCTGACGGCCGAGGACTGGCTCCTCGTCGTGCCGAAGCTCGTGCTCCCGGGCGGCCCGGGTCACGGTCCTGGTTCGGGTCACGGTCCCGGGCACGGCCCCGGGCACGGGTGGGTGATCTGGCGCTGAGCACCAGGTGAGGCGGACGGCGCCCCGGACATCGCGTCCGGGGCGCCGTCCGTCCGCGTCTCGCCAGATGGAAGCGGTGGGCCCGTCCGGGAACCGGGCGGGGCCGTCGGGCGTTGCCTAGGATGGCGACACGTCCCAGCCGCCGCACGGCGGCCCGACAGGAGGCACAGTGAGCAACCCCGTCTTCTCCAGCAGCCCGGTCTTCGGCGAGCGCCGCGGTGGCGCCGCGGTGACCTACGGCCAGGCGGGGGGCGTGGCCGCGGATGCCGCGACCCTCGAGCAGATGTACGGCGCCCCGGCGGCGACCACCCGCGACACGGGCCGGATGACCTACGACGACGTCATCGTCAAGACCGGCGGCCTGCTGGTGCTCCTCATCGTGGTGGCGGCGGCGACGTGGCAGCTCGCGCCGCAGATCTGGCCGATCGGCATGTTCGTCGGGCTCGGTCTCGGCCTGGTGAACTCGTTCAAGCGCGAGCCCAGCCCGGCGCTCATCGTCGCGTACACCGTCGCCGAGGGCGTGTTCCTCGGCGGCATCAGCCTCGCGTTCCAGAACATGACGTTCGACAGCGCCACGGGCACGGCCGAGCCGATCGTGCTCCAGGCGGTCCTCGGCACCTTCGCGACCTTCGGCGCGGCCCTGTTCCTGTACAAGTCCGGCCGGGTACGGGTGACGCCCAAGTTCACGCGCTTCCTCCTCATCGCCCTGGTCGGCTACGCGGTGTTCTCGCTCGCCAACTTCGGGCTGTCGTTCTTCATGGCGAGCGACGGCTTCGGTCCGCTCCGGAACGGCACGATGGGCATCGTCGTCGGCCTGGTCGCGGTGGGCCTGGCGGCCCTCTCGCTGATCATGGACTTCGACGCGGTCGAGCGCGGTGTCCGCCAGGGCGCCCCGGCCCGCTTCGCCTGGTCCGCGGCGTTCGGGCTCGTCGTGACCCTGGTGTGGCTGTACCTGGAGCTGCTGCGACTCCTCGCGATGTTCAACCGCAACTAGCACGTCGCTCGAACCGCCCGGGGCCCGCAGGCCCCGGGCGGTTCGTCGTTCGCACCACCACACGTCGTCCCCGCCACGACCCCGAGAGGAATGCCGTGCACTACGCGGAACACATCACCGAGCTGGTCGGCGGCACGCCGCTGGTCCGCCTGACGTCGGTGACGGCGGGCCTGGGCGCGACGGTGCTCGCCAAGGTCGAGTACCTCAACCCCGGCGGCTCGGTGAAGGACCGCATCGCCCTGCGCATGATCGAGGCCGCGGAGGCCAGCGGCGAGCTGCGGCCGGGCGGTGTCATCGTCGAGCCGACCAGCGGCAACACCGGTGTCGGGCTCGCCCTCGTGGCGCAGCGGCGCGGCTACCGCTGCATCTTCGTGTGCCCCGACAAGGTGTCCCAGGACAAGATCGACGTCCTGCGCGCGTACGGCGCCGAGGTGGTCGTCACGCCGACCGCCGTCGCACCGGAGCACCCGGACTCGTACTACTCGGTCTCCGACCGGCTGGTGCGCGAGACCGAGGGCGCCTGGAAGCCGGACCAGTACTCGAACCCGAACGGTCCGGCGAGCCACTACGCGACCACGGGACCGGAGATCTGGGCCGACACCGAGGGCCGGGTCACGCACTTCGTGACCGGCGCCGGGACGGGCGGCACGATCAGCGGCGCCGGCCGGTTCCTCAAGGAGGCGAGCGCCGGGCGGGCGGCGGCCGACGGCGGCGTCGTGCGTGTCGTCGGTGCGGACCCGGCCGGATCCGTGTACTCGGGCGGTGACGGCAGGCCGTACCTCGTGGAGGGTGTTGGCGAGGACTTCTGGCCGACGGCGTACGACCCGGCCGTCCCGGACGAGGTCGTCGCGGTGACCGACGCCGAGTCCTTCGAGATGACCCGGCGGCTCGCGCGCGAGGAGGGGCTGCTCGTCGGCGGCTCGTCGGGCATGGCGGTCGTCGCCGCGCTCCGGGTCGCCCAGAGCCTGGAGGAGGCCGACCCCGCGGCGGCCGCCCGCGCCGTCGTCGTGGTGGTGCTGCCCGACGGCGGGCGCGGCTACCTGTCGAAGATCTTCAACGACCACTGGATGCGCTCGTACGGCTTCCTGCACGACGACGCGCACGTGGTCGTGGGCGACGTGCTCAAGGCCAAGACCGGGGCCTTGCCGGCCCTCGTGCACGCGCACCCGACCGACACCGTGCGCGACGTCGTCGACATCCTGCGCGAGTACGGCGTCTCCCAGCTGCCGGTGGTCAAGGCCGAGCCGCCCGTGAAGTCGGGGGAGGTGGCCGGCTCGGTGAGCGAGCGGGCCCTGCTCGACGCCATCTTCGCCGGACGCGCGCAGCTGGCGGACGCGGTGAGCAAGCACATGGGGCCGCCGCTGCCGCTCATCGGCATCGGCGAGGACGTCGAGGCGGCGCGAGCGGCTCTGCAGCGGGCGGACGCCCTCATGGTCATCGCGGACGGCGAACCCGTCGGCGTGCTCACGAGACACGACCTGCTGGGGTTCCTCGCGCGCTGATCGTGGTGGGAGGATCGAACCGATCCGACACCCCGCCGAGGAGGCTCCCCGTGCCGTTGTACGACCTGCCCGTCGACCAGCTGCGGACCTATCGCCCGGACGTCGCCGAGCCCGAGGACTTCGACGAGTTCTGGGCCGGCACGCTCGCCGACGCGCGGCGGCACCCGCTCGCGCTCGAGGCGGTGCCCGTCGACTCCGGTCTGCGCACGGTCGAGGTGTTCGACGTGACGTTCGCCGGCTTCGGCGGGCACCCGATCAAGGCCTGGTACACGCGGCCCGCGGGCATCGCCGAGGACCTGCCGGTCGTCGTGCAGTACCAGGCGTACGGCGGGGGCCGCGGTCTCGCGCACGAGCGCACGCTCTGGGCCAACGCCGGCTACGCGTACCTGTTCATGGAGCCCCGCGGTCAGGGCAGCACGTGGGGCAACGGCGGCCAGACGCCGGACCCTGTCGGCAGCGGCCCCTCGCGCCCGGGCTCGATGACGCGTGGCATCGGTGACCCCCACGACCACTACTACCGCCGCCTGTTCACCGACGGCGTCCGTGCCGTCGAGGCCGCGCGGGCCCTGCCTGGCGTCGACGGGTCGCGGGTGTTCGCCACCGGCATCAGCCAGGGCGGTGGCGTGACGCTCGCGGTCGCCGGGCTCGTGCCCGACCTCGCGGGCGTCATGGCCGACGTGCCGTTCCTGTGCCACATCCGGCGCGGCACCGAGATCAGCCCGAAGGACCCGTACCTCGAGGTCGCGCAGTACCTGTCGGTGCAGCGGGCGCACGTCGAGCAGGCGTTCCGCACGCTGTCCTACGTCGACGCGGTCAACTTCGCGCGGCGGGCGACGGCGCCCGCGCTGATCTCCGTCGGGCTGATGGACCAGATCTGCCCGCCCTCGACCGTCTACGCCGCGATCAACCACTACGGCTCCCGCCGCGCCGACGGCGGCGAGCGGCCGACCGTCGACGTCGTCGAGTACCCGTTCAACGACCACGAGGGAGGCGACGCGCACCAGCAGGCGCGTCAGCTCGCGTGGGTCGCGCAGCGCCTCGCCCGAGCCTGACGGGTCGGTGGGGCCGGTCGGTCAGGCCAGCCCGAGGCCGGCGACCAGCACGTCGAGCAGCTGCTCGAAGCTCGCGTCACGGTCCTGCGGCAGCGCGAACCCGCCGCCCAGCTCGAGGTCGACGAACCCGTGCACCGATGCCCGGACCAGCCGGACGACGTGCACCTGGGCGTCGGAGGCCGCACCCGCCGTCGCGTCGGCGCGGTGGGGCCGGGCGCCGCGGAGCGCGTCGGTGAGCACGGCGACGGCCCCGGCGGACGCCGCTGACAGCCGCCCGTCGGGCAGGTCGCCGAGGGCCGGGGCGGCCTGGACGGCCGCGTAGCGGGCCGGGTGGTCC
>JAEZZV010000321.1 GCA_023418375.1 Actinomycetes bacterium
GCGCGGCGCAGCCCGTTGATCGCCACCCGCGCGACGCCGCGCGCCGCCGCCGGCGCGTGGTCGACGTACATGTCCGCGCCGCTCCACACCTGCCGCAGCGGGCTGTGGCAGTAGACGACCGTGGACCCGGTGGCCCGCAGGTGGTGGCAGAAGGCGTAGGAGGACGCGAGCAGGTTCCCCTCGACGGGCCTGGTCACGCGGGCCAGGAGCGGGACGGCGAGGCTGGCCTGGCGGTAGTGCCGCTCGCGGAAGGAGCGGGGGTAGCGGATGTCGACCGCCGGGACCCCGGCCTGGTGGAAGACGTCGGCGTCGCCGCCGAGCGCCACGATCGGCCCGTCCACGGCCACCTCCCGCGCGAGCAGGGCGGACACCCGCTCCGCCCCGCCGAGGACGAAGCAGAAGTCGTGCGCGACCTGCCACCCCCGGGGGACGGGTGGCAGGGCGCCGTCGAGCGTCGGTGTGGTCCTGGTCACGGTCATGGCGCATCCCCTCGTGCTGCGTCGACCCGGACGGCCCGCGACGCGGCGGCCAGCCGGAGGTCCTCGGTCGTCAGTGCGTCGGCCTCGCGCATGAGTGCCAGGCCCCGCGCGTCGGCCACCGTGGCGATCTGCTCCTGGTGGTCGTCCACGTGCTCGCCGAACCGGGCGCGACGCGGGACCAGGACGGGGACCGAGCCCGCCTGCAGGCAGCGGAGGAACGTCCCGACCCCCGCGTGCGACACGACGACGTCCGCCCGGTCGATCTCCGCGCGGAACTCCTCGTCGCTCATCATCGGCCGGGCGTCCACGGGCAGGCCGGACACGTCCGTGACGCCCGTCTGCCAGACCACCTCCCAGTCGGGAGGCACGATCGCCAGCATGCGCTCGACGAGTCGCCGGAACTGCCAGGGGCGAGTCGTGCCGAGCGTGACGAGGACCCGCCGGGGCTCGGGGGCGCCCGCGGCGGGCTCCGTCGCGAACGCGTCCAGGAGGCTGTGCTCGTAGCGCCAGCGGCGCCCGGCGTTCTGCGGGTACTGCGTGTAGACCGGCACCCACGGCAGGCCGGCCAGCACGCGTCCGGCCAGCGACGGTCCGGTGGAGCGGGCGAGGCTCTCCACGTAGACCGGCCGCGCGCCGACGAGCCGGGCGAGCGGGAGGGCGGACAGCGCGAGCGCCGCGCCGGTGCTGTACACCGTGTCGACACCGTGGCGGCGCAGCGCGGCGAGCACCGGGGGAGTGCGGCGCAGCGCGGTGAACCACTGGCGGGCGTGGACGGGCGGGACGAAGACGACGTTCTCGTCGCGGAGCATGCTCTCGCTCTGCGGCGTCCGGTGGGTGATCCAGACGCCGTCGCGGTAGCGCTCGGGCTCGAGCATCGGGGCCAGGGTGTGGAGCTGCACGAGGTGTCCCCCGGTGGTCGCCACGAACGCAGGCACGGGTGTCGCGGCTGGCTGCACCCCATAACGATGCATTCCATGAGCAATATGCACAACTGGAGGCGTGTTAAATCTGCGTAGCAGGGTCGGACCGCGTCCGGCATGGTGGGGGTGACCCGTCGACGGAAGTGAGCACATGGCCGACTCGAGACCACCCGTGGTGCACGTCACCTGGCAGCGGCATGCCGGCCGCGCGACCGAGATCGCGCACGCCCTGGGCGGGCGTCCGCTGCACGTGTACGACGCGCGGCTGACGAGGCGCTGGCTGGTCCCCCTGCGCTACCTGCTGAGCGTGCTCGCCACGGCCGGCGGGCTCGTGCGGCTCCGCCCCCGGGCGGTGGTGGTGACCAACCCGCCCGTGTTCCCGGGTGTCGTGGTGGCCGCCTACTGCGCCGTGGCGCGCGCCCCCTTCCTGCTCGACTCGCACACCAGCTCCTTCGGGGTGAAGGGCAACGCCGTGAGCCGGCGCCTGCTCGGGGTCACGCGATGGCTGGCCCGGCGGTCGAACGGCGTGATGGTCACCGTCGAGGAGTACGTCCGCCTCGTCGAGTCGTGGGGCGCGCGCGGCCTGGTGGTGCACGAGGCGCCCCCGGTGGTCCCGGCCCCGGGCGCCGCGCGGCGCCCGGACGGAGAACGCCCCCGCGCGCTCTTCGTGGGCATCTTCGCCGACGACGAGCCGGTCGCCGAGGTCCTGAAGGCGGCGGCGCTCGTGCCGGAGGTGGACGTGGCCGTCACCGGCGACGTCGCCCGGTGCCCGGCGGCCCTGCGGGCGTCGGCGCCGGCGAACGTGCGGTTCGTCGGCTTCCTCGACCAGCGCGCCTACGCGGCCGAGCTCGCGGGCGCGGACGTCGTCCTCGCACTCACGACGGAGCCGACGTCCGTCATGCGGGCCGCGTACGAGGCCGTCTACGCGTGCCGGCCGCTCGTGGTCTCGGACTGGCCCGCGCTGGCAGAGGTGTTCCCGTACGCGCACCGGGCGGCGAACGAGCCGGCGGCGCTCGCGGAGGCGGTCCGCGCCGCGCTCGCCGGGGCGGATGTCGAGGCGCTCGAGGCGGCGGCTGCGGTGCAGCGGGAGCGCTGGTCGGGCCAGCTCGCGGCGGTGCGGCGTGCGCTGGCCCTGGACGTGTGACGGCGGCCGTGTGACATTTTACCCGGTGGACTACCTCGCAAATCGGTCCTAACGTGTCCGACGGCGCATCCCCCGCCGCCCCGCCGCACGACGGAGGTCACATGCCCGGCACCGCACCCGTCGTGAGCATCGGGGTCCCCGTCTACAACGGCGAGCGCTTCGTGCGCGAGGCGCTGACGAGCCTCCTCGCCCAGGACTTCGGCGACCTCGAGGTCGTCGTCTCCGACAACGCCTCGACCGACGGCACCGAGGAGATCTGCCGCGACCTGGCCCGCGCCGACCACCGTCTGCGCTACGTGCGGCACCCCGTCAACCGCGGCGGGGCCGCGAACTTCAACGCGGCCTTCCACCTGCGCCACCCGGACGCCCGGTACTTCAAGTGGGCGGCCTCGGACGACGTCCACGACCCGGCCTACCTCTCGACGGTCCTGGCCGCTCTGCGCGCCGACCCGGGCGCCGTCCTCGGCCACTGCCACGCGGGCGACATCGACGAGCAGGGCCGCCCCCTGCGCGAGTGGGGCGACCAGGGCCTGCCCGTCGGGCACGACGACGTCGCGGTGCGCTTCGGCGCGCTGGCCCGCCGCAACTACCAGTGCTTCGCCATCTTCGGCGTGGTGCCCGTCCCGGTGCTGGCGGCCACGCGGCTCCTCGGCTACTACGCCGAGTCCGACCGGGTGCTCCTGGCGGAGCTGTCGCTGCGCGGCAGGTTCGTGGAGGTCCCGCAGGTCCTGTTCCACCGCCGCCAGCACGACGCGCGGTCGGTGCGGCTGTACCCGACGGCGCGGGACCGCGTGGCCTGGTTCAACCCCGACCTCGTGGGCCGGCCGGTGTTCCCCGAGTGGCGGCTGGGCCGCGGGTACCTCGGGGCGGTCGCGCGCACCCCGCTGCCGGTGGCCGACCGGGCGCGGTGCCTGGGGCAGATGGCCGCGTGGTCCGTCGGGCACGCGCCGCACCTGGCGCGCAACGTGGGTCGCACCACGAAGGACGTCCTCGGCGGTCGGACGCCGGTACGCCGCGTCGCGCCGCTGACCGCCGGGCGGGGCTAGGCCGGCTGTCGCCGCCTCACCATCCGGGACGCCGAGCGTGACAGGGCGATCGAGGGGCGTTCGACGACGTGGTAGAAACCTGCAGCCACCGGCAGCGCGAGCACGGCGCCGACCGTCGCCGCGGGCCATGGTCCCCACGCGCCGGCGGCGAGCACGGCGAGGGCGACGATGGCGAGGTCGTGCACGAGGTACAGGCTGAACGAGCGGGTGCCCACCCACTGCGCGGCCGGACGCTCGAGCCCGGCGCGCAGCGCCCTCCAGTGCAGGGCGAGGAGGAGAGCGCCGACCGCGCCGGCGATCGTCGCCGCGCTCGCTGCCGCCTCCGCGAGCCTCGGTGCGTCGGGCAGCCCGTGGACGAGCCAGCGTGCCGTCAGGAGGCACGCGACGCCGACGGCCGCCGTCGCCCACGCCAGGCGGGGGAAACGCCGTGCGTCGACCCAGGGGCCCAGGCCGGCGAACCGGTCCTGGTGCAGTGCGAGGAGGACGCCCAGGCCGAAGACCGGCAGGTAGCGCAGCGCGAGGGAGCCGGTCACGGTTCCCACGCCGATCATCGTCAGCAGCGCGCCGACCTCGAGCAGTGCGAGGGCGGGGCGGCGTCGGCGCAGCAGGAGGACGTACGCGGGAAGGGCGAGGGAGAAGGGGACCTCCCACCGCAGGGACCACAGCGGGGGGTTCAGCAGGCCCGCGCCGTCGACCAGGAGGGCGTCGTGCCAGACCTCGCCGAGCGGCGCGGCCGCACGCTCCGCGAGCCAGGCGCTGGTCCCGGAGCCGGCGCCGGGCACGGGCAGCGCGGCCTTGAGCGCGACGGCGGCGGCGAGCGACGCCCAGACGGGCAGGTACAGCCGCACGAGCCGACGCGGGTAGTACGCCGACCAGCGGATCGGTCCGCGCATCGCCGGGAGTGCGAGGACGAAGCCGCTGAGGACGAAGAACACGAGCACGGCCTCTTCGCCCGCCCAGAGGATGTGCAGCGGGGTGTGGGTGAGCGCCCAGACGACCCCGGACTCGCCGGCGGCACTCTGCTCCGCCTGGACCCGGGCGAAGGTGGGGTCCACCTGCAGCGCGTGGTGCACGACGACCATGAGAGCGGCGATGCCGCGCACGCCGTCGAGGGCGCGGACGCGCGAGGTGTCCGCCTCGGTGCGCTGCGGCGCACGGGCGGTGGAGATCATCGGGGTGCCTGCCGCGCGGCGAGGGCGCTGGCGGTCGCGCCGCCGCGCGGGGGACACTGCACCATCCGACGAGGCCTCCTGGGCTGTGGTTGCGGTGCCGCGGAGCGTCGAGACGCCCGAACTCTCACGTTACGTTACGGAAGGTTTCTTTGTCGCGAGAGGAGCCGCATGCACCTTAGCCAGATCGGCGAGGTGGCCGAACGCCTCGGGCTCTCGCTGCGGACGATCCGCTACTACGAGGAGGTCGGCGTGGTGACGCCGTCCGCCCGCTCGCAGGGTGGCTTCCGCCTCTACTCCGAGGCCGACGTCGAGCGCCTCGTGCTGGTGAAGTGGATGAAGCCGCTCGAGTTCACGCTCGACCAGATGCGCGAGGTCCTCGACGCGCTCGACGCCCTCGAGGACCAGGCCCTGTCGGCGGAGCGACGCGCCGAGCTCGTCGAGCGGCTGGAGATGTTCCGCCTCGCCGCCGAGGAGCGCAGCGCGAACCTGCGCAACCAGCTGCGCATCGCCGAGGAGTTCGCCGCGGACCTCAAGCAGCGCATCGCCGCAGGCCAGTCACGCGCCGACATCGCGACGACGGTCGGCGGACCCGAGGTTCCCTAGCGGCCCTCGGTGACCCCGCCGCCGGCCCGGCTCCCGCCCGCCCGTAGCGCGTGCTCGTCGGGTCCAGGCCCGGGCTCCGCGGTGCCGCCCTGCAGCATCTCGTGCCACACCTCGAGCGACATGAGCGTCCAGATGCGCGCCTCCTCGTTGAACCTGCCGGACTCGTGGCGCTCGAGCAGGCGCACCACCTGGCCGCGGTCGAGGGTGCCTGCGACGAAGGACTGCGGGCCGGTGAGCCGGTCCCACATCGACTCGCGCAGGCCGGACCGGAACCACGCGTCCAGCGGCACCCGGAAGCCGACCTTGCGCCGGTCGACGACCTCGTCGGGAAGGTACCGGCGCGCGACCTCCTTCAAGGCCCACTTGGTCACGCCGCCGCGCACCTTGACCGATGACGGCAGCCGGAACGCGAGCTCGACCAGGCGGTGGTCGAGGAGCGGGGGACGCAGCTCGAGCGAGGTGGCCATCGACATCCGGTCCCCGCGCTCGAGCAGGTTGTCCGGCAGCCAGCTCCGCAGGTCCGCCGCCAGCATCCGGCCGACGAGGTCGCGCGGCGCGTCCCCCGTGGGCGTCACCTCGTGCTGGTCGACGTCGCCGAGCAGCAGGGCCCGCTCACGCGCCGAGAACGGCGCGAACCACTGGGCGACCTGCTCCGCCTCGGTGCGCGCCCCGGCCACCCGCAGGGCGATCCTGGCCCGCGCGAGGCGCGTCGGAAGTCGCGGGTCGAGCGCGTCGACGACTGTCGAGCGCAGCCCCGCCGGGACCAGCCGCGTCGCCCGCATCATCCGGGTCATCGTGTACTTGGGGTAGCCGGCGAAGAGCTCGTCGCCGCCCTCGCCCGACAGGACCACGGTGACGCGCTCGCGGGCGAGGCGGGCCAGCTGGTAGACGGCGACGTCGGCCGGCTCCGACATGGGCGCGTCGCGGTGCCAGGTGAGGCGCCGCCAGTGCGTCTCGAAGTCCTCGGGCCGGACGAGGACCTCGTGGTGGCGGGTGCCGAGCCGGTCGCTCACCCGCCGCGCCCACGGCAGCTCGTCGTGGCGCGGGTCGCCGAACCCGGCCGAGAAGGTCTCGACGCCGGCGCCCTCGCGCAGGCGGCTCATGACGGCCGTGATGAGGCTGGAGTCGACGCCCCCGCTGAGGTAGGCCCCGACGGGGACGTCGGCGACGAGTGCGGCCGAGACGGCCTCGCGGACGGCGGCGTCGACCGCGTCCACGGCCGCGTCGGGCGTCCAGGCACCGGCCGGGTCGGGCGCCGGGGGCTCCCAGTACCGGGTCAGCTCGGTCCGTCCCCCCCGGTCCACCCGCAGGACGTGCGCGGCGGGGAGCTTGCGGACGCCCTCGACGAGCGTGTGCGGCGCGGGGACGGACCGCCCGCGCAGGTACGCGCCGAGGCTGGCGACGTCGACCGACGGCGGCCCGTCCGAGCCGGCCAGGACGGCCTTGATCTCCGACCCGAAGACCAGTCGGCGCGCGTCCTGCCGGTAGTAGAGCGGGAGGATCCCCAGGCGGTCCCGCACGAGGTACGTGTCGCCCGTGAGGGCGTCGTGGGCCGCGAACGCGAACTGGCCCAGCAGGTGCCGGGTGACGCCGATCCCGTGGCGGACCAGGCCCGCGAGGATCGCCTCACCGTCGCCCTGGGTGCGGTACTCGAACGCCCCGGCGAACCGGCCCCGCAGCTCGCGGTAGTTGAAGATCTCGCCGTTGAAGACGAGGTGCCACCGGCCGTCGGGGCTGGCCATCGGCTGCGGCGAGCCCTCGAGGTCGATGATCGACAGCCGGCGGTGCGCCAGGCCGACGCCGTCGCCCACCCAGAACCCGGACGCGTCGGGGCCGCGGTGGGCCAGTGTGTCTGCCATCGCGGTGAGCGCCGCGCGGTCGGGGGTCTCGCCCGTGAAGCTCCGGATGCCGGCGATGCCGCACATGGTCAGGCCCTCCCTGCGTCGGCCGCGATCGCGAGCAGCTGGTCGGCGCGGGCGCGCCAGGTGGCCCCGAGGACGGACTCCCGCCGGGCGCGCCGCGCGTCGGCGTCGTCCGGCTGGGCGAGGTGGCGGCGCACGAGCTCGGGGAACTCGGCGCGGTCGCGGGCCACGGACACGTGCCCGTTGCCGTGGTGCACCTCGGGGTAGTCGGTGGTGACCACCGGCAGGCCGAGGGCCAGGTACTCCTTGAGCTTGATCGGGTTGGCGTACCGGATCCAGTCGTTGTCGAGCCACGGCATGAGCGCGACGTCGAAGTGCCGACCGAGCGCCGGGATCCGCTCGTAGGGCTGGAACCCGAGCCAGTGCACGTTGGGCAGGGCCTCGAGCTCGTCCATCGAGCAGGTGGCGTCCCCGACGAGCACGAGGCTCGCCTCGGGGATCGCCCGCGCCGTCTCGGCGAGCAGGTCCATGTCCACGACGTAGTCGTCCAGGCCGCCGAAGAACCCGACGACCGGCCGGGGCACGTCCGCCAGCTCGGGCTCCGGCACGGGCGGTGGCACCTGCCCGAGCGCGAAGTGCTCGACGTCGACGCCGTGGTCGAGGAAGACCGCCCTGTCGCCGACGACGGCCGCGTCGTCGGCCATGAGCTGGTGGCTCACGTACAGCACGCGGTCCGCCTGGCGCAGCAGGGCGTCCTCGAGCACGGCGATGAGCCCCTGGTCGGCCTCGGGGAACTCCGAGTGCCGGTCGGAGCGGTTGTACAGCAGGGCGGAGCGGCGCATGCGGCGCACCACGGGCCACGCGGTCGGGATGGTCGTGGCGACCGTCGGCCGGCGTCCGACGCCGATCGCCGTCGCCACCAGGCGCACCTGGAGCCGGATGGCCCAGGCGTTCAGGCGCGCCAGCCTCCCGTCCCCGTACACGGGCAGCATGACCGGCGTCATGACGTGGTAGCCGGGCAGGCCGGGCACGGGCCGCCGGACGAGCTTGGCCATGCTGCGCAGCTTGCGGGCGATGCGTCGGCCGGGGTTGGTGCTGCGGCCGGGCGTCGGCAGGCGCAGGCCGAGGCTGTTCACCAGGAGAACGGGCCGGGTGCGGGCGACCTCCTGCATCAGCTGGAAGTCCGAGTGCGCGCGGTTGTGGTACCACCAGTCCTGAGCCGCGAACCACACGAAGCCGTCCGGGCGCCCGGTGTGTGCCCATGCCTCGGCGGCGCCCGCGCGTCCGGCGGCGCTGACCGGGGCGCGCAGCGCCTGCCCGGCCAGCACGCCCGCCCGGAACGCCGCCGCGGCGGGGCGGGAGTGGTGCCGTGCGAAGAGCGTGAGCCGGTTGCGCACGACGAGCCGCCACAGCCGTGGGTCGCCGCCGTAGGGCCCCGACACGTGCGTCGCGACGGCGTCCGGCACGTAGCGCACCGCCAGGCCGGCGTCGCGCGTCCGTCGGCAGTAGTCGACCTCCTCGGAGTAGAGGAAGAACGACTCGTCCCAGTCGCCGACGGCCT
>JAEZZV010000008.1 GCA_023418375.1 Actinomycetes bacterium
GATCGAGGCCTGACACGGGCCGCGACGCACCCGCGGCCGTGCGCCGGCACGCTCACCCCAGGACGTCCGCCAGAGGCGTGACCGGCAGCCGGTGCGCCTGCCCGACGCCGGGGTGCACCAGGGCGCCGTCGTGCGTGTTGAGGCCGCGGGCGAGCGCCCGGTCGGCGCGCGCGGCGGTCTGCCAGCCGCGGCTGGCCAGGACGAACAGGTATGGCAGCGTCGCGGCGGTGAGGGCGAGCGTCGAGGTGACCGGGACGGCTCCGGGCATGTTCGTCACGCAGAAGAAGAGCGAGTCGTGCACGCGGAAGGTCGGCTCGCGGTAGGTCGTCGGGCGTGAGCCCTCGAAGCAGCCGCCCTGGTCGATCGCGATGTCCACGAGCACCGAGCCCGGCCTCATGCGCGCGACCGTGGCGTCGTCGACGAGGCGCGGGGCGCGCGCTCCCGGGACGAGCACGGCCCCGATGACCAGGTCGGCGCGCTCCACCGCGTCCCGCACCGCGAGCGGCGTCGACGCGACGGTGCGCACCCGGCCCCGGTAGGCCGTCTCCAGCTCGCGCAGGCGCGGGACGCTCACGTCGAGCACGGTGACGTCCGCGCGCAGGCCGACGGCCACGTCCGCCGCGTGCCGACCGGCCGTCCCGCCGCCGATGACGACGACCTTCCCCGGCGGCGCGCCCGGCACCCCGCCGAGGAGGACTCCCCGACCGCCGTGCTGCTTGAGCAGGTGGTGCGCTCCCTCCTGCGTGGCGAGCCGCCCGGCGACCTCGCTCATCGGCGCGAGCAGGGGAAGCGCGCCGTCGCCGTGCTCCACGGTCTCGTAGGCGATGGCCGTGGTGCCCGCGGCCAGCAGCGCGTCGGTGCAGGAGCGGCTCGCGGCGAGGTGCAGGTAGGTGAACAGCACCTGGTCCCGGCGCAGGAACGGGTACTCCTCGGGCGTCGGCTCCTTGACCTTGCAGACGAGGTCGGCCGCCCAGGCGTCGGCCGCACCGGGCACGACCCGCGCGCCTGACGTCCGGTACTCGGCGTCCGACCAGCCCGCCCCGACCCCGGCCCCTGCCTGGACGAGCACCTGGTGGCCGGCCTCGACCAGGGCGTGGGCACCGGTCGGCGTGAGGGCGACCCGGTACTCGTGCTCCTTGACCTCCGTGGGGATGCCGATCCGCACCGCGTCCTCCTCCCGGCGGCCTGTCGGCCGCGCTCGCCGTCGGGGACGGCGGGCCGGTCGGGCCGCGCCGCCCAGAGGCAGAATCGCACGACGGGCGGCCGCGCACGTGCTGGACTGCCGCCATGGTGACGACCGCACCCCCGGCCGGGGTCTTCCGCAAGCAGCGATCCGGTGTGCCCCGCGGATTCTTCGCGTGCGAGGCCGCGGGACTGCGCTGGCTGGACGTTCCGGGCGGTCCGCGCGTGGTCGCCGTCCTCGACGTCGCCGAGGACCACCTGGACCTGGAGCGCCTCGTTCCCGCCCCGCCGACGCGCGAGGCGGCCCACGACCTCGGGCGCCGTCTCGCGCAGCTGCACGGGGCCGGGGCCGCCGCCTTCGGCGTGCCACCCGCGGGATGGGTCGGCGACGGCTTCTTCGGGCCCCTGGACCAGCCGCTGCCGATGCGCGCCGCGGCGCACCCGACGTGGGGCGCCTTCTACGCGGACGCCCGTCTCGAGCCGCTCCGCACGAAGCTGGCGGCGCGCGGTCGCGTGACGCGCGGCATCCACGAGGCGCTCGACCGCGTGACGCGTGCGCTGGTCGCTGGGCGCTGGGACGACGGCGAGCCGCCCGCGCGGCTGCACGGCGACCTGTGGTCGGGGAACGTCCTGTGGACCGCCGACGGGGCCGTGCTCATCGACCCCGCCGCTCACGGCGGGCACCGGATGACCGACCTGGCCATGCTCGAGCTGTTCGGGGCGCCGCACCTGGACGCGGTGCGGCGGGGGTACGACGAGGTGCACCGGTTGCCGTCGGGCTACGACCACGTCGTCGCGCTGCACCAGCTCTACCCGGTGGGGATGCACGCGGTGCTCTTCGGGGGCGGCTACGTCGGCGACCTGGCGCGCTTGCTGGCGCGGGTCGAGCGCGGGCTGCGCTGAGGGCACGGGCACGCCGGGACGGGCGCCGGGCAGGTGCCCGGCGCCCGACGGCGTCAGCCGCGCGGGGCGACGGTGAGCGTGACCGTCTCGCCGGCCTCGAGCGTGCCCTCCGCCGGGTCCTGGGCGGTGACCGTGTAGGTGGTCGGGTCGTCGACGGTCACCGGGGCGCCCGTCTCGTCGACCGTCTCGGCCTCCAGGCCGGCGCGCAGGAGGTTGCCCTGGGCACTCTCGAGGATGAGGTTCGTGACGTCCGGGACCTCCGCAGGGCCGCCCGCCTCGCTCTCCTCGGGGGCGGCCGACTCCTCGGCCGTCGTCGTCGCCTCCGGCGTCTCGGTCTCGGAGTCGGCGTCCGCGGCGCAGCCGGCCACGAGCAGCATGGCGGCGAGCGTGGTGGCGACGGCGCCGGCGCCGGTTCGAACGGTAAGCCTCATCAGGTCAGTCCTCCGTGGGTCGTGCCGGCGGGAGGGGTGACCCGCCGACCGGGAAGACGCCGGTCCGGACCCGGGGTACGCCGGGACCAGGATGCCCGACGTCGTGACACCTCCACCGTACGTCCGCACGCCGGCAGCGCTGACTCTTTTTCTCCGCCCACGGAACGGTCAGCGTCGTGGCAAAGTCCGCGCGGTGTGATGAGGATCACGCCGCACGGTGAACGGTCGTCCCTCAGCCGAGCGAACGCACCCGCTGCCACTCCGCCCTGCGCACCGCCTGCTCCGCGGGGTCCGGCACCGGCAGGGAGGCCAGGAGCCGCTGGGTGTACGGGTCCTGGGGGGCACCGAGGACCTCGGCGCTCGTGCCCTCCTCGACGAGGCGCCCCTGGTAGAGCACGCCGATGCGGTCGGCCAGCATGTCGACGACGGCGAGGTCGTGACTGATGAACAGCGCGGCGAAGCCGAGCTCGCGCTGGAGCTCGTCGAACAGGTCAAGCACGCGTGCCTGGACCGACACGTCGAGGGCCGACGTGGGCTCGTCCGCGATGAGCAGCTCCGGGTCCAGGGCCAGCGCCCGCGCGAGGCTGGCCCGCTGCCGCTGTCCCCCGGACAGCTCGTGGGGGTACCTGTCGCCGTACGCCCGGGGCAGCTGGACCGCCTCGAGGAGCTCGTCCACCCGCCGGCGCGCCCCGTGGGCGTCGCGGGCCCGACCGTGCACGACGAGCGGCTCGGCGACGCACTCCGCGATCGTCAGGAGCGGGTTGAAGCTGGTTGCCGGGTCCTGGAAGACGAACCCGATGCGCGAGCGCACCGGCCGGAACTGCCGCTCGCGCACGCCGTTCAGCTCGACGCCCAGGACGCGCAGCGACCCGCCGCCCACCCGGGTCAGGCCAGCGATCGCGCGCCCGATCGTCGTCTTGCCGCTGCCGCTCTCCCCCACCAGTCCGAGCACCTCGCCCGGCCGGATGGCGAAGCTCACGCCGTCGACGGCGACGAAGTCAGGCTCCCGGAACCGGCCGGGGTACACGACCGAGAGGTCCGCCGCCTCCACGACGGGCGTCTGCTCGGCCCAGCCGTCGGTCCGCCGCTCGGCACGCTCGCGCGCCCGCGCGAGGCCCTCGCCGAGCCGGGGCACGGAGTCGAGCAGCTGACGCGTGTACGCCTCCTTCGGGGCCGTGAACAGCGTGTGCACGTCGGCCTGCTCCACGATCCGTCCCTCGAACATCACCGCGACGCGGTCCGCGAGGTCGGCCACCACGCCCATGTTGTGGGTGATGAGGATGATCGCCGTGCCGAACTCGTCCCGGCAGCGGCGCAGCAGGTCGAGGATCTCGGCCTGGACCGTGACGTCCAGGGCCGTCGTCGGCTCGTCCGCGATGATCACGCCGGGGTCCAGGACCAGCGCCTGCGCGATGACGATGCGCTGCTTCTGCCCACCGGAGAACTGGTGCGGATAGTGGTCCACCCGCACCTCGGGGTCAGGGATGCCGACGCGGCGCAGGATGTCGATCGCCTTCGCCCGGGCCTCGCGGCGCGACGTCACGCCGTGGGCCACGAGCCCCTCGACGATCTGCCACCCCACGGGGAAGACCGGGTTGAGCGCGGTGGACGGCTCCTGGAACACCATGGCCGCGTCCCGACCGCGCATCTGGCGGACGGCCGCCGCGGAGAGGGTCGTGACGTTCTCCCCCGGCGCGCCGTCCTTGCCCGAGAGCACGATGGTGCCGCGCGCCGTCGCCGTCTCGGGCAGGAGCCGCAGCAGCGACTTCGCCGTGACGGTCTTGCCCGAGCCGCTCTCGCCGACGATGGCGAGCACCTCGCCGGGCGCGACCTCGAGGCTCACGCCCTGCACCGCGGTCACGGGCCCGGCGTCGGTCGCGAAGGTCACGGCGAGGTCCTCGCACCGGACGACGGGCCGGGTGCCGGACGCGCCGGCCGTGGTCGTCGCGCTCATCGCAGGTCCCCTTCCATGGGCTCGAGCCCGGACAGGCCGGCGGGGCCGGCGTCGAGCGCACCGCCCGGGACGACGGCGGCGGAGCCGGCCGCCTCCGGGACGTCGGACGCGGCGCGACGCGTGCGCAGCCGCGGGTCGGCCAGGTCGTTGAGGCTCTCGCCGACGAGCGTCAGCCCGAGCACGACGAGCACGATCGCCACGCCCGGGAACACGGACGTCCACCAGATGCCGCTCGTGACGTCGGAGAGCGCCTGCTTGAGGTCGTAGCCCCATTCCGCCGCCGCCGTCGGCTCGATGCCGAAGCCGAGGAAGCCGAGGCCGGCGAGCGTGAGGATCGCCTCGGAGGCGTTGAGCGTCACGATCAGCGGGAGCGAGCGGGTGGCGTTGCGCAGCACGTGGCGGCCCATGATCCGCGCGTGGCCCGCGCCGATGACCCTCGCGGACTCGACGAAGGGCTCGGCCTTGACCCGGAGCGTCTCGGCTCGCACGACGCGGAAGTACTGCGGGATGAAGATCACGGTGATGGACAGCGCCGCCGCGAGGATGCCGCCCCACATGTCCGACTGCCCTCCGCTGATGACGATGGCCATCACGATCGCGAGCAGCAGCGACGGGAACGCGTAGACCGCGTCCGCCACGACGACGAGCACGCGGTCGAGCCACCCGCCGAAGTAGCCGGAGACGAGGCCCACCACGACGCCGACCACGATCGAGGCCGCGACGGCGACGAGGATGACGAGCAGCGCCGTGCGCGAGCCCCAGATCACGCGCGACAACACGTCGTAGCCGCCCACGGTCGTGCCGAGCAGGTGCTCGGCCGAGGGCGCCTGCTGCGCACCGAACGGCCGGTCGCCGCTGCGCAGCTGGCTGAAGCCGTAGGGCGCGAGCAGGGGCGCGAGGAGCGCGGTCAGCAAGAAGACGGCGCTGATGACCAGGCCGGCGACGAGCATGCCTCGCTGGAGGCCGACGCTCTGCCGGAGCTGGCGGACGACCGGCAGCCGGCGCCACCGCGAGGGGCGCGGAGCGGGGGCGTCGACGTCTCCCGAAGCCGGGGTCATGGGGGTCTCGGCCATCTCAGTACCTCACCCTCGGGTCGATGAGCGCCGCGAGGACGTCCACGACGAAGTTGGAGACCGCCACGATCACGGCGAGCACCGCGACGATCCCCTGCACCGCGACGAAGTCGCGCGCCTGCAGGTACTCGGCGAGCTGGAACCCGAGTCCCTTCCACTCGAAGGTCGTCTCGGTGAGCACCGCGCCCCCGAGGAGCATGGCGATCTGCATGCCCATGACGGTGATGATCGGGATGAGCGCCGGCCGGTACGCGTGCGTGCGGAGCAGGCGTCGCTCGGGCACGCCCCGCGAGCGGGCGGCCTCGATGTACCCGGCGCCGAAGGTGCCGATGACGTTCGTGCGGACCAGGCGGAGGAAGACCCCGGCGGTCAGCAGGCCGAGCGCGACGGCAGGGAGCACGGCGTGCTCGAGCACGTCGGTGACCGCGGCGCCGTCGCCGAGCCGGATGACGTCGATGAGGTAGATCCCCGTCGCGCCGTCGAGGGTCTGGAGGTCGATCTCGGTCCCCGTCGAGGCGCGCCCCGCGACCGGGAGCCAGCCGAGCCAGCGGGAGAAGACCAGCTTGAGCAGGAGGCCGGCGAAGAAGACGGGCGTCGCGTAGGCGAGGATGCCGAACACGCGCAGGACGGCGTCGGGCGCCTTGTCGCGGTGGTACGCGGCGAGCCGGCCGAGCGGGACGCCGACGGCGAAGGCGATGATCAGGGCGTAGAACGCCAGCTCGAGGGTCGCCGTCCCGAACGTCGTCAGGACCTCGGTCACCGGGCGGTTGTCGCTCAGCGTGGTCCCGAAGTCGCCCCGCAGGATGCCGCCGAGGTACTCCCAGTACTGGGTGAGCAGGGGGCGGTCGTACCCGGCCGCGTGGATGCGCTCGGCGAGCTGGTCGGCCGGCAGCCGGCCGCCCTGGGCGGCGGTGATCGGGTCACCGGTGGCGCGCATGAGGAAGAACACGGCGGTGACGAGGATGAAGACCGTCGGGATGATGAGCGCGAAGCGCACGGCGAGGTAGCGCCCGAACGTCCCCCCACCACCTCGGCCCTTGGTGCGGCCCGCGGGTGCGGGCGTCTCGTCGGGCGCCACGGGGGGCGTCTGCGTCGTCGTCGTCATCGTCAGCCTTGTCCTCAGCCCCGGGTCCTCCGGGGCACTGCGGGCCCGGGGGCCCGCCGGCAGGTCGCCGACGGGCCCCCGGGACGTGTCGTCAGCCCTTCGCCAGGGCCCCGTACCGGAACTTGAACGACGCGTCGAGCGTGTCGCCCGCGCCGGTCACGCCCGTGCGGACCACCGCGACCTGCGCACCCTGGAGGTACGGCACGGTCGAGAGGTCCTGGGCCACGGCGGCCTGGATGTCCTCGATGAGCCCGGTGCGGGCGTCCGCGTCGGTCGTCACGGCCTGCTCGAGGATCATGTCGTTGACGTCCTGGTTGACGTAGTGGTTGCCCAGGAAGTTCTCCACCAGGAAGAACGGCGTCAGGTAGTTGTCGGCGTCGGAGTAGTCCGGGAACCAGCCGAGCTGGTAGGCCGGGTAGACGTCCGACGTGCGGTCCTGTGCGTACTGCACCCACTCGGTGGTCTGCAGGTCGACGGCGAACAGGCCGCTCGACTCCAGCTGGTCCTTGATCAGTGCGTACTCGTCGCCCGAGGACGGGCCGTAGTGGTCGTTCGAGTACTGCAGCGAGAGCTGGACCGGCGTGGCGACGCCCGCCTCCTCGAGGACCGCCGCCGCGGCATCGGCGTCGGGGCCGCCGTCGCCGTCGCCGTAGAGGTCCTTGAGGGCCTCGGTGGCGCCGGTCAGGCCGTCTGGCACGTAGGAGTACAGCGGCGTGTAGGTGCCCTTGTAGACCTGCTCGGCGATCTCGGCGCGGTCGATGAGGTGCGCGACCGCCTGACGGACGGCGAGGGCCTTGGCCCCGTCGGCCTCCGCGGTGGTGGCGCCGAACGGCTGGGTGTCGAAGTTGAAGACGATGTAGCGGATCTCGCCACCAGGGCCGTCGACGACCTCGACGTTGCTGTCACCGCGCAGGTCCTCGATGTCCGTGGCGGACAGGCTGCGGTACGCGACGTCGACGTTGCCTTCCTGGATCTCGAGCTTCAGGTTCGACGCCTCGGCGTAGTACCTGACGTTGACCTCGGAGCTCTTCGGCGCGCCGAGCAGGCCCTGGTAGTCCGGGTTCGCCTCGTACGAGATGAGGTTGTTCATGTCGTAGCTCGTGATGACGTACGGGCCGGCGAAGGCGTTGCCCGCGACGATGTCGGCGTCCGGCGTGAGGGCGTCCGCGGCGAAGACGTCCTCGTCGACGATCGGGCCCGCGGGGCTCGACAGGATCTGCGGGAAGACCTGGTCGTTCTCCGACTTCAGGTGGAAGACGACGGTGAGCTCGTCGACCGCCTCGGTGCTCTCGAGGTTGTACAGCAGCGAGCCGGGACCGTTGCCGCCGTCCGCTCCGCTCTCGAAGATGGAGAGCATCCGGTCGAACGTGAACTTCACGTCCGACGAGGTGAGCGCGTTGCCGTTCGCGAACGTGAGGCCCTCCTTGAGGACCACGGTGTACTCCGTCGGCGAGGTGAACTCGGCCGACTCGGCGATGTCCGGCTCGACGTCCGGGCTGCCCAGCGGCGTGTTGAGCAGGAAGGGGAAGACCTGGTTCATCACGGCGAAGGAGCCGTTGTCGTAGGAGCCGGCCGGGTCGATCGTCGTGATCTTGTCGGTCGTGCCGATCACGAGCGAGCCACCAGCGCCACCGCCGTCCGACCCGTCGTCGTCGCCGTCGTCCGCGCCACCGCAGCCTGCGAGCGCGAGCGCGACCGCGGCGATGCCGGCGGTCGCGGCGAGCGTGCGCCGGCGGTTGGAGAACACCGCTGCCATCCGTTTCACCTCTTCTTCGTGGGACGTCCGGTCAGCCGTCGTCCCTGCGGTCAGTGCCGTATGCGTAGCACTCCCGTGTTACAGGCGTGTGCACTGTTCGCCCGATCGTTACCGTCTCGTAGTGAAAGACAAGGTTCTCAGGGTCTGGACGCGCGCGCGAGGGTTTCCGTCCGGGAGATGTCTCACATCGCGGCACACTGTCCCACGTCCTGACCGGCACGCCCCGCCCGGTTCGTCGATCAGGCGTCCGCGAGGGTCACCGCGAGCGCCGCCGGATCCCCCCAGTACCGCGCGACCTCGACGGTGACCGGGCCCGCCGGTGCCACCACGCGCCGCTGGGCCGGGTCCCACGCCCCCAGCGGTCGCAGGGTGGCCGGCACGACGACGTCGACGCTCCCACCCGCGGGGACGGCGGTCGACGCGAAGCCGAGCAGGTGGCGCTCCCCCGCGGCGCCGATCCCGTAGACCTGCGTCACGTGCCGCCCGTCCCGTTCACCGGTGTTGGTCAGGCGCACGCCGACCGTGAGCCGGTCGCCGTCCCGGCCGACGTCGCCGAGCGCCGTGCCGACGGTCGCGTACGAGAGGCCGAAGCCGAGCGGGTAGGCGGCCTCGACGCCCAGGTGCGCGAGCCGCCGCTGACCGAACCACCTGTCGTACTCCGCGCTCGTCGCATCGCGGTCGAAGGGCGGCAGGTGCTCCGCCGACGTCGGGATCGTGAACGGCAGCCGGCCCGACGCGTCGACCCGGCCGAGCAGCACGTCGGCCAGCGCATGCCCGCCCTCCATGCCGGGGTACCACATCATGAGCAGCGCGCCGACGTCGTGCCGCCACTCCTCCATGAGGACGGTCCCCGCGGCCACCACGGCGACGACCGTGCGCGGGTTGGCCGCCGCCACGGCACGGATGAGCGCCACGTCCTCGGCGGGCAGGTGCAGGTCGGCGCGGTCGCCTCCGGCGGTGTCGCCGCCCGCGAGCGAGGTCCCCGAGGCCGTCGCCCCGAAGATCGCGTCCCGGATCGCCCGCTGGTCGTCATCAGCGGGCTCGGGGTAGAGGGCCGCGAGCTCCGGGCGGGTGAAGACGCCCCCCTCGATGAACTCGCCCTCGTCGTGGGCGGTGTAGCCCACGAC
>JAEZZV010000043.1 GCA_023418375.1 Actinomycetes bacterium
CGGTTGCGGGCCACACGGACCACGTCGTCACGGAACTCGCGAGGGTAGGGCTTGGGCACGGCAACATCCTCCCCGGCCGCCGCAAGGCAAGCCAGATCAGGTGTCACCTATCCGTGCAGCAGACCCGGGCTCACCGTGACTCATGCGACCTCAGGATGCGTTTGAGCCACTAGCGAGCCACGGCTCATGGCCGAGGCGACGCGCCGGACAGCGGCCGCGTCCCCGGGTACCCGGCTCGGCATCCTCCGGGCGTCGCCCAGCGCAGCACGGTTCGACGGGCCGGTCGCCGGAGTCATGGCCGCGCCTCAAGGTCGGCTACGTGCTCGATCGGCAACTCGTTGCCCGAGCCGATCGTGGTGAGCGCGCCGTCGGCGCCGATCCGGTACAGCCCCTGCACAGGGTTGACGAGGTCGTACGGTGCCCCGTCGTGGCGGTTCAGGACGAAGGCATACTCCGAGTCGCCTGGCTCGACAAGAGTCGTTCCAGCCGCGGGCTGGTCCTGGGTCCCGAGCTGACTCACCTCGATGAGCTGACCCTCGCGCACGTCCCCCTTCATGGCATGCGTGACCTCAACCGCGGCCACGGTCACCGTGACAGCGGATCGTTCATCGGCGATCTCCACCTCGGCTTGCGGACTCAGGTGTGGATCCGTCCCCAGATCCTGATCGGCGTAGACGTCTTCCACTCGGGTGCTCAGGACTCGTCCAGTGACGATCACGTCCGCTGCGGCGACCATCTCATCGACCGTCGCGTAGCCCGGGTAGTCGGCGGCTGGGCCCCCCGACCCGCATGCGGCGAGCGCCGGTAGCAGGAACAGCCCCATCCGTCGCACCCGGCCCGGCCACCGTCCGAGTCGAGACGTCGGACCTTGCGGCTCGCTCACGGCACCGGGAGCCGGCATCAAGGGCGGTACGGGCGTTCGTTGCGCGATCAGCCAGGCTCCCGACATGCCGACACGGTAGCCGCGCGCTGCGCCGGACGAGTGCGCCTCAGACGCGTGCCCGAAGCCGGGGGGCGGAGGAGCGCAGGCGAGGTGCGGCCGAGCGGCCCAGACGCCGACGGGTGCCTGACCTGCACAACCACTCTTGTGGGCCCCGTGGGGATCGAACCCACAACCCGCGGATTAAAAGCCGCTTGTGGTGGGGGAGGCGGCGCCTGGTCGTGGTGCCCTCTGCGGGTCTGACCTGGGGTGATGCCTCCCGACCTCTCTCGTTCGTGAGGGCCCGTTCTCGCCGAGTTGCGGACTAGATGCGGACTGCGATAGCGATGCGGGTCCGTCGAGCATGTAGCATCGCTGTATGACGATGATAGCGACCACGAGCGATCCGCATGTGGACGAGACGGCCGCCGTATCCGCTGCGGCTTGCCTGTTCCATGGCTTCAGTGATGCTTCACGGTTGGCGATCCTCCGCCATCTCGCTCTCGGGGAGCACCGCGTGGTGGACCTCACCAGGCACCTCGGTCTGGCGCAGTCGACGGTCTCCAAGCACCTGGCGTGCCTCCGTGACTGTGGGCTGGTGTCCTCCCGGGCGGAGGGTCGGGCGTCGGTGTTCTCGTTGACGCATCCCGAGGCGGTGCTGGACGTGCTCGCTGCGGCGGAGCGGCTTCTCGGGCTCACCGGTGACGCGGTCGCGCTGTGCCCGGTGTACGGCATGGGTGGCCGGGCGGCGGCGGCGCACACCGAAGGGGCTGTGTCGTGAGCGACGCCGAGCTGGCCGCACCTGAGGTCGAGCGGCTCACGCGTCGTGGGCTCCGTCTGGCGCAGTTCACCGTCGCCTACAACGTCGTCGAGGGCGTGGTCGCGATCACCGCCGGCATCCTGGCCGAGCTCGTGTCGGTGATCGGCTTCGGCATCGACTCCGGCATCGAGTCCATCGCCGCCGTCCTGGTCGGTCTGCGGCTCGCTGCCCGGTTGCGGCACGGCCACGCGGATGAGGACAAGGAGCGGCTCGTCCTCCGCGCCGTGGCCGTGACGTTCTTCGTCCTCGCGGCGTACGTGACGGTCGAGGGCGTGCGCAGCCTGGTCGACGGCGAGGCGCCGGACGCCTCGCCCTTGGCCCTCGTTCTGCTGGCCGCGTCGATCGTCGTGATGCCCGTCCTTGCGGCCGCGAAGCGTCGGGTCGGCCTGGCGCTGCGCGACAACCTGATCCTCGCCGACGCCGCCGAGACCAGGATCTGCGTCCTCCTGAGCGTGTCGACCCTGGCCGGGGTGGGCCTGTTCCAGCTCACGGGCGCGGCCTGGCTGGACCCCGTCGCGGGCTTCGTCATCGCGGCGTTCGCGATCCACGAGGGCAGGGAGGCCTGGGAAGGCGAGCTCGTCGAGGACGACGACGAGGACGAGGGCGGTCACGACGACGATGACGGCGCTGCCAGCCGCCGCGAACCTGGGCCGGCCGTGCCGACGAGTGCCGAGGTGAGGTGATGGGCGCCGGGCACGAGCACGCCCACGGCACTGCCACCGGGCGGCACCGGCGCCGCCTGGTCCTCGTGCTCGCCATGACGTTGTCGGTGGTCGGTGTCCAGGTGGTCGGTGGGCTGGTGTCGGGGTCGCTGGCGCTGCTCGCCGACGCCGGCCACATGCTCACCGATGCGACGGGGGTCGCGATCGCGCTCATCGCGTCCGTCCTGGCGGCGCGCCCGGCGACCAGCGCGCGCACGTTCGGGTTACAGCGCGCCGAGGTGCTCGCAGCGCTGGCGAACGCGGTCCTGCTCGCCGCGCTGGCCGTGTGGGTCATCGTCGAGGCGATCGGCCGCTGGAACGACCCGCCCGAGGTGGGCAGCGGGCTGATGCTGCTCGTGGCGCTCGTCGGCGCCGGGGCCAACGTCGTCAGCCTGCTGGCCCTGCGCGGGGCGCGCGACGAGAGCCTGAACGTCCGGGGCGCCTACCTGGAGGTGCTCGGCGACCTGGTCGGGTCCATCGCCGTCATCATCGCCGCCGTCATCATCGCCACCACGGGGTACGCCCGGGCCGACGTCATCGCCTCGGTCGGCATCGGCCTGTTCATCCTCCCCCGGGCCTGGGGCCTGCTGCGCGACGTCCTGGACGTGCTCCTCGAGGCCACGCCCAAGGGGCTGGACCTGGACGTGGTGCGCGAGCACATCCGCCAGACGCCAGGCGTGGTGGACGTGCACGACCTGCACGCCTGGACCATCACCAGCGGCGTCCCGGTCCTGTCGGCCCACGTCGTCGTCGACCAGGACTGCATCGACGGCGGCCGCACCGGGCAGGTCCTCGACCAGCTCGGCGCCTGCCTGGGCGAGCACTTCGAGACCGAGCACTGCACGTTCCAGGTCGAGCCCGTCGGGCACGGCGGGCACGAGTTGCGCCAGCACGCCTGAGCGCGGTGCCCGGGTCCGAGCGGCCCGCCGGGGTCAGCTGACGCAGGCCGGGCGCAGCCGGGGTGCGTCGGGGCCGTCCGCGACGACGGCGCCGAGCGCCCGCAGGGCCTCGGCGAACGCTCCGGGGGCGAGGCGGTACCAGGTGTAGCGGCCCTCGGGCTCGGCCAGGACGACGCCGGCTTCGCGCAGCAGGCGCAGGTGGTTGCTGATCGTGGTCTGGCGGGCGCCGGTGATGTCGACCAGGTGGCAGGTGCACAGCTGCTCGCGCGACAGGGCCTCGATGATCGCCAGCCGCAGGGGGTCCGCCAGGAGCGCGAACTGGCTGCCGGCGACGGGCGGCGTCGGGACCCTGGGCAGCGGGACGGCGACCGGACTCATGTCCCATACGCTACAACGCATCAGTGTGATGTGATGTCAGCAGGACGTGATGCAACGCGTGAGTGCCTGAGCGGGGGAGGACCTGATGGTGCGCGTGGAGATCTTCGACCCGGCGATGTGCTGCTCGACGGGCGTGTGCGGGTCCGATGTGGACCCGACGTTGTCGCGCTTCGCCGCCGACGTCGCGTGGCTCAGCGCGCGCGGGGTCGAGGTGGACCGCGCCACCTTGTCCCAGGAGCCGGCGAAGTTCATCGCCAGCGGCCCGGTCCGCCAGGCCCTGGAGGTCGACGGCGCCGCCGCGCTGCCGATGGTCCTGGTCGATGGCGCCGTCAAGGCGAAGGGGCACTACCCGACCCGCACCGAGCTCGCCGCGTGGGCCGACGTGCCGCGGACCGTGATCCCGCTGAGCGCGGTGGTGCAGGCGACCGCCGCCCAGTCGCAGTCGTGCTGCGGCGGGTCGGGCTGCTGCTGAGATGACCGCACCCGTCACGGCCCAGCCCCGTCTCCTACCGGGGGTGCTGGGCGCGCCGACGCCGTACCTGTTCTTCACCGGCAAGGGCGGGGTGGGCAAGACCTCGTGCGCAGCGGCGACGGCGATCGCCCTGGCCGACGCCGGACGCCGGGTGCTGATCGTGTCCACCGACCCGGCGAGCAACCTCGCCGAGGTCTTCGGCATGGCCGAGCCGGCGACGGCGTCGCCCGCGCCGGTGCCCGGGGTTCCCGGCCTGGACGTGGTGGACATCGACCCAGCCGCGGCCGCCGCCCAGTATCGGGAGCGCGTCGTCGGGCCCTACCGGGCCCTTCTGCCGGCCGATGCGGTCGCGTCGATCGAGGAGGAACTCTCGGGCTCCTGCACGGTCGAGGTGGCGGCGTTCAACGAGTTCGTCACGCTGCTGACCAGCCCCGATGTCGCGGCGAGCTACGACCACGTCGTTTTCGACACCGCGCCCACGGGGCACACTCTGCGCCTGCTCGCGCTGCCCGCCGCGTGGACCGGGTTCCTGGAGACGAACACCGCCGGGGTCACCTGCGTCGGCCCGGTGTCGGCGCTCGGGCACGCCCAGGAGTCCTACGCCGCCAGCCTCGCCGCCCTGCGCGACCCGGACCGGACCACCGTCGTCCTCGTGACGCGCGCCGAGACGTCGTCCCTGGCCGAGGCCGACCGGGCCAGCCGCGACCTCGCCGACCTCGGCATGACGAGCCAGCGCCTGATCGTCAACGGGGTGCTCAGCGACCCGGTGCTGAGCGACCCCATCGCCCTTGCCCGCCGCGACCGGGAGGCCGTCGCCCTCGCAGCGATGCCGGACACCCTCGGCAGCGCGGCCTCGGTCGACACCGTCCCGCTGTTCGCACGCGCCCCGATCGGCATCGACGCGCTCCGCGCCGCCCTCGCCGGCACCCCCGCGCCGGACGACGGCGAAACCCTCGCCGCACCGGAGCTGGACCGCCTGGGCGACCTCATCGCCGACCTGGCCGACGGCGAGCCCTGCATCGTCATGACGATGGGCAAAGGCGGCGTCGGCAAGACGACGATCGCCGCCGCCCTCGCCCTCGCCCTCGCGGACCGCGGGCTGCCGGTCACGCTCACCACCACCGACCCCGCGGCGCACGTGACCGGCGTCCTGCCCGACCCGCCAGCCAATCTCGAGGTGACACGCCTGGACCCGGCGGCCGAGACCGCAGCCTGGACCGAGCACGTGCTGGCCACCGCGGGCGCCGGGCTCGACGACGCCGCGCGCGACCTGCTGGCCGAGGACCTGCGCTCCCCGTGCACCGAGGAGGTCGCGGTCTTCCACGCCTTCGCCCGCACCGTCGCCGAGGCCGCGGGCCGGTTCGTCGTCATCGACACCGCTCCGACGGGCCACACGCTGCTCCTGCTGGAGTCCTCGCAGAGCTTCGCCCGTCAGGCCAGCGTGCGCGGTGACCGCGCCGACGACCCCGCGACCTCGCTGTTCGCCGCCCTCGCCGACGAGCGGCGCACCCGCATCGTCCTGGTGGCCCTGCCCGAAGCGACGCCGGTGCACGAGGCGCTGGCCCTGCAGGACGACCTCGCCCGCTCAGGCCTGCGGCCGTGGACCTGGGTCGCCAACTCCTCCCTCGCCGCCGCGTCGCCCACCGACCCCGTGCTGCGCGCCCGGGCCGCCGACGAGGCCCGCTGGCTCCTGGAGATGACCGTCGCGAGCCCCCGGCGCCCCGTCGTGGTGCCCTGGCAGGGCGAAGTCCCCACCGGCGCCGACGCCCTACGGCGCCTCACCCCCTGAGGTGCGCCTGGTCACCCGGTGACGCGGATGAAGATCGGGTTCGTCTGCCACATCTCCCGGAACTGGACGCTCTTCCCGGGCCTCGGGGAGTCGATCATCATGTTGTCTCCCGCGTAGATCCCCACGTGCCCGGGGCTCCACACCAGGTCGCCGGGCTGTGCCTGATCCCGCGGGACCTCTACGCCGTCGTACCGCTGATCCCCTGACACGCGCGACAACGTGATCCCGAGCTGCGCGTAGACGTACGCCGTGAACCCGGAGCAGTCGAAGCCGTCGGGAGTGGTCCCGCCGTAGACGTAGGCAACGCCGACGTACCTCGCGGCGATCTCGATGACGGCGCTCCCTGCCGCCGATGCCGGGATCGCTCCGCCGGACGGCGCCTGTGCGCGCACCTCGGAGCGGGAAGCAGCCGGCGGGCGCGGTGCGACCGGCTCGGGCTTCGGGTTGGCGGTGACGGTGAGCGCCGGCGCCTCGAACGTCCACGGCTGGGCCTCGGTCGGGACGGAGACGGCCACCGACGTCGCCAGTGCCGAACGAGCCTGCGCGGTGAGCTGGGCGACGTCGACCGACTGCACGCCCTCGACCGGGTGGTCGGCGGGAACGGCGGCAGTCGCGGGTGCCGCGACCGACATGATGAGGCCGGACGACGCCAGGGCGACGCCGTAGCGGCGTCCCGCGGCTGTCGCCCGGACGACGAGCGTGCGCGCCGCGTCGTCCAGGGCCGTCTGGGGGCGGGACGCGGCCCGGTGGCGCGCGCGAGGGGTCGGCTCAGACACGTGGTGCCTCCTGCCGCCTGCGAGGTGAGCTGTCGGGTTCGGGTGGGAGAACACCCGGCCAGGCCCGCATGGGAGACCGGCTTCACCCCGAGGACGCTGGTGCGCCCGAGGATGGGTCCCCCGCTCCTGCCGCCTCGTGGTCGTGGGCCGGGGCGGGCGGCAGGACTCGGCGTACCACCTCGGCGCCCCGCCGGAGCGGCGGGGCTGGACCACGGTAAGCAGAGGCACCGCCCACAGCGGAAGCCCCCGAGCGGTTCCTTGAGCGAACCTTCATGAAACGTGACGCCAGTTCTCAGCCTTGGCGCCCGAGAGTCGAGACCACGCAAAGCTCGTCCTCGGAGGCACCGTGCGACCCGTCCTCTTCAGCATCCTCGGCTTCGACGTCCAGACCTACGGCGTCAGCAAGGTGCTCGCCGCAGTCGTCGGTGGACTCCTCCTCGCCAGGGCGTTCGAGCAGCGGAACCTCCCACGCGACTCGGCGTACTCGCTGGCGATGTGGGCGACCGTGTGGGGGTTCGTGGGCGGCAAGATCTACTACCTGCTCGAGCAGGCGCCGAACATCACGATGCACCACCTCGGCGGGATGGGCTTCACCTGGTACGGGGGGCTCATCGGCGGGATCGCCGCCGCGCTCGTGATCGTGCGCAGGCACGGGCTGCCCCTGGCGCAGGTTGCCGGCGCGATCGCGGCTCCCCTGAGCGCGGCCTACGCCGTCGGACGCCTCGGCTGCCTCATCTCGGGCGACGGAACGTACGGCAGGCCGACCGACCTGCCGTGGGGCATGGCGTTCCCGAGCGGCGTGGTCGCGACCGACGTCCCCGTCCATCCCACGCCCCTCTACGAGGCGATCGCTGCGGCCCTGCTCGCGGTCGTGCTCTGGCAGTACTGGCGCCGCGCCGACCCCACACGGACGTTCGCCCTCTACCTCCTGGGCAGCGGCCTCGCCCGGTTCGTCGTCGAGTTCCTGCGCATCAACGACCCGGTGCTGCTCGGCCTGACCCAGCCGCAGCTGTGGGCGGTGGCCAGCATGCTCGCAGGGATCGGCTTCTGGGCCGCCGCCGGCCGTCGGCCGGCGACCGAGAGCGCACCGACGACGCCTCGCGAGACCGCCGAGGTCCTCTCGCGGTGATCACATCGCGCCGATGCGTCCCGCTCGGGATCGCGGTCGCCCTCGTCGCCGGCCTTGCGCTGGTCGGCCCTGCATCGGCGGACGAGTACGACGATCGTCGCGCTCAGGCCGAGGCGGAGCAGGACGCTGTGACCGACGCTCTGGGCGACATCGACGAACTGCTCGAGGACACGGATGCAGCGCTCGTCCAGGCCTTCGCCGAGCTGACGGCGATCGAGGCTCAGCTCCCCGAGGCGCAGGCCGCCTACGAGCGCGCGGCCGGAGAGCTCGCCCGACTGACCGCCGAGTCAGCGATCCTCCAGCAGCGGCTGGACGCCGCCGGGGCCGAGGAGCGCCGCGTCGCGGATGCCCTCGAGGCCAACGCTGCGCGGACCGCCGAGGTTCGCGCAGCGCTCGGGGAGACGGCGCGGCAGGCCTACCGAGGAGAGCTGTCGCTCACTCCCGTCCGCGTCGTGGTCGAGGCCGACTCGCGATCCGACTTCCTCGCGCGCGCCGAGGCGGCGAAGCTCGCGGGCCGCCTTCAGTCGACCGCCCTTCGCGAAGCGGAGCAGCTAGCGGCCGTGGAGCGGAACCAAGGTCGCCGGCTGGCGGCGGTGCGTGCCGAGATCGCCGACCTCGACGCCGCGATGGACGTGCTCGTCGAGCGGGCTGCGGAAGAGGCTGCGCGGGCGGAAGAGAGGCGCGTCGAGCTGGAACGGCTCCTCGTCGACCAACGCACCCGCGCTGACGCGATCGAGGCTCAACGCGACGCCCAGCTGGCCCGCAAGGCCCAGTACGAAGCGCAGCAGGCAGCACTCGCGGCCGAGATCGCTGCAGTTCTCCGGGAGCAGGCGGCCAACCGCCCCCCGGCGGCCCCGCCGAGCACGCCCTCGTCCGGATGGCCTGCCAGTGGAGGCATGCTGGGCCCGCCGGTTCCGTCGGACCCTCCGGTCATCACCTCTCCGTACGGTTGGCGGATCCACCCCATCTACGGCTACCGCAAGCTGCACGCGGGGACCGACTTTCGTGCCTATTGCGGCAACCCGATCATCGCCGCCGAGTCCGGGACGGTGCAGTGGGCCAAGCCGATGGGCGGCTTCGGCAACCAGGTGATGCTCAACCACGGGTACCGCGACGGCGCGTCGCTCCTGACGAGCTACAACCACCTGTCGAAGTTCGCAGTTCGAAGTGGCGACAGCGTGAGCCGCGGGCAGGTGATCGGTTACTCCGGGACCACGGGGACGTCGACCGCGTGTCATCTGCACTTCGAGGTCTATGTGGACGGGCGAACCGTCGACCCGGAGACCTTCCTCTAGGCACCACGGCGCGCGCGCGACGTGTCGCTCGCGCGTGGCTCCTCCGCGCGGTCATTCGGAGTGGCCGCGTCGGTGGGCGCGGAGGCCGAGCACGGTGAGCAGGAGGGCGGCGACCACAGCAGCCGTGGCGGGGGCGTCGCCGATGCGGTCGCTCAACGTCAACGTGCCGCGCAGCGGAAGGGCCGCCACCAGGCGGTCCTGCGTGAACAGTGACGTGCGCTCGATGAGTGCCCCGTCGGGCGCGATCACCGCACTGACGCCGACCGTGGAGATCTGGATGGTGGCACGGCCGTGCTCTGCCGCACGGAACCGGGACATGCCGAGCTGCTGCACGGACTCGGCGGTGAACCCGAAAGAGGCGTTGTTCGTCGGCACGACGAGCACCTCTGCGCCCTCGAGGACCGCTGCTCGAACGACCGCGTCGTAGGCGACCTCGAAGCAGATCGGGGTCGCTGCCACGACGGTGCGCCCCAGACGTGCGACGGGGACCGGAACCACGGCCGGCTCGCCGCCTCGTGCCATGTCGACGCGGACCCGATCGACATCGGCCGAGAACAGCCGGAAGAAGGGCCGGAACGGGATGTACTCCCCGAAGGGGGCCGGGACCTGCTTCGCGTAGGCGAACGTCGCACCTGCGCCCGGCTCCCAGAGCACCATCTCGTTGTAGCGGGCGCCGTCCGTGTGCCGATCGGTGCCCAGCAGGATCGGCGCCGCCAGGGCAGAGGCGACGTCGTCGATGGCTCGGGCGGCATCGGGGTCAACCCGCGGGTTGATGTCCGTGGCGTTCTCCGGCCATAGGACCAGGTCAAGGTCGTCCGCGAGCCCTTCAGCGGCGAGGCCTCGTGTAGCAACGACGTGGTTGTCGAGCACTTCCCGGGCCTGAGCGAAGGCGTCGAGCCCAGGTGTCGAGACGTTTCCCTGGACCGCAGCCACCTGCAGGGTGCCGGTCTCCGGTGCGGTCGGCAGGGGAACCAGGGCGCTGGCCGCCACGGTCACCGTCGCCGCCGCGACGACGCGGGCGAAGGCGGCTCGGTCGCTCGCACGCAACGACGTGAACGCCGCGCTCATCGCGTACCCGAGTCCGGCCACCACGAAGGAGACCAACGGTGCCCCGCCGACGGGAGCCAGCGCCAGCAGTGGTCCGTCCACCTGCGAGAACGCCAGCCGCCCCCATGGGAAGCCGCCGAACGGCCAGACCTGGCGCAGCTGCTCCGACGCCGCCCAGACCGCTCCGAACGCCGCTGCACCGAGTGCGACATGCCTCCGGACGTGGCGCAGCGTCAGGACCACCGTCGCGGCCGCTGCACCGGAAGCCACGAGGGCCGCCTCCAGTGTCGCGAGCGCGAACCATGGCAGGGGACCGACCGCCTCGTTCGCCCACCACAGGTGCGGCAGGAAGAACGCCAGCCCCCAGACAAGCCCGAGGAGCGCGCCGTGGCGGACCCGTTGGCGCGGGTCGAGTCCGTGTACGAGGAGCGCGACGCCGAGGACCGCGGCCGGCCACAGGGAGAGCTCGGAGAACGCCAGCTCCGTGACGGCACCGCCGGCCGCCGCGACGATCACCGGCTGGTGGCGGTGGATGAACCCCTGACAGTCACCCGCGGGCAGGCGTGTGGTCGCCGTGACGAGGGTGCTGACGACCATCTGGCGGCTCCCGCTTGTTGTCCGGTCTGTCGATGCTGCGGGCGTTTCCCGGCACGAACGGGTGAGAGTCGGTCAACCTTCGATGAAGGTTCACCGCAGGGGCCGCCTGGGAGGCGTTCGCCGCCTCCTGGCCAGGGACCATGGAGCGTGACCGGAAGCCGCACATCGTTCCGCAGTCCGGGCGTGATCCTCGCCCTCGTGCTTGTCCCGCTCGCGATCGCGACCGGGGTCGGCCTCATCGCCCTCTGGCCCGACGGAGAGATCCCTGACGCGGGGATCGTCGACGTCGGGGCCGAGTTCCGTGATGCGGAGGTGGTCTCCGCGCGCCCGGTGGACTGCGAGGGCGCCAACGAGGACAGGCGACCGGACGGGACGATCCCGCCGACCGTGCCCTGCGGCGACGTGGTGGCGCGCGTCACCGAGGGCGCGGAACGAGGGCTCGAGGTGCAGGTCTACTCGCCCACGACGGTGCCCGTCGGCGAGCTGTCTCCGGGCACGCCCATCGTCCTGGTCCGCTACCCGGCGACGGAGACCGAGCCTGCGATCTGGGTGTGGCAGGACTTCAACCGGGCACTGCCGCTCGGCGCCCTCGCCGGTGCGTACGCCATCGTCGTGATCGCCGTCGCCGGGATGCGGGGGCTGCGCTCGCTCCTCGGGCTGGGCTTCGCATTCGCGATCATCGGGCCGTTCATGCTCCCGGCGCTCTTGGAAGGAGGCGATCCCGCGCTGGTCGGTCTGGTCGCGTCGTCGGCGATCATGTTCGTGGTGCTCTACCTCGCCCACGGCTTCTCGCACCGCACGACGACGGCGCTGCTGGGGACTCTCGTCGGGCTCGGGGTGACCGCCGGACTCGGCACCGTCGCCGCGCGGATGGCCCACCTCGACGGGATCAACGGAGAGGACACATACCAGCTGGCCCTTCTGACCGGACACCTCACCGAGGGTGGCCTGAGGGGCATCTTCCTCGCCGGCGTCATCCTCGCCGGGCTCGGAGTCCTCAACGACGTCACGATCACCCAGGCCTCCGCAGTGTGGGAGCTGCGGGAGTCCGACCCGGGGGCGTCGCGCCGCACGCTGTTCTCGCGAGGGATGCGCATCGGCCGGGACCACATCGCGTCAACGGTGTACACGATGGCCTTCGCGTACGCGGGTGCCGCGCTGCCGGTGATGCTGCTGCTGCAGGTGTACCAGCGCCCGCTCATCCCGACGATCACGTCGGGTGAGTTCGCCGAGGAGATCGCGCGGACCGCAGTCGGGTCGATCGGCCTCGTCCTCGCGATCCCTCTGACGACGCTCATCTCGGTCCTGGTCGTCACGGCGCAGCCGGTCGTGCGTGCACGGCACAGGCACCGCGACGCCGAGCTGCACGGGCACTCCCACGCGCACGCCGGGTAGGGGATGACGCCCGACGCGGTCGCGTGACGGCCGCGCACGCCCGTGCCCGGCCGCGCTCAACGCCGCGACCGGGCACGGTCCTGGGTTGTCAGGCCGTCGGGTGGCCGTACCTGTGCGGGTCGGCGTCGAACGCCTTCGCGCAACCGGGCGAGCAGAAGAAGAACGTGACCCCGTCGTGCTCGCGTGTCGCCGCCGCGGTCGCGGGATCGACGGTCATGCCGCAGACGGGGTCGACGGCCGTCGCAGCGCTGCCGTGGTCGTGGTCGTGGTGCATGGGGCACTCCTTCTCGTGATGGTCGCTTCGACCTCGACCACCGAGCTGGTGGCCGGGACCGCGGGTGCGCCGCCGCCGGGCGGCGCCGGTACGGGACGCCGCAGCCGGGTCACGTCCGCACCGGCGGAGCGGCGGGCGCCGTCACGTACCGGTCGGGATCGGCGGCGAACGTGGCGCCGCAGTGGTTGGAGCAGAAGAAGAGCTCCTGACCTCGGTAGTACGCGGCCCCAGCCGCGCGCGCCACGCGCACGACCGTTCCGCACACGGGATCCGTCGCTGTCCTGGTGGTGAAGATCGCCATCACGGCCTCCTCGGTGCTACCTCGGGACACGGAGACGACGACGGCGCGGCGCCGGGGACCCCCCGGGCACCGCGCCGCCGCGGGAGGGTCAGAGCTTGTCGAGCGCGATCTCCAGCAGCTCCGCCGGGTCCAGCCACATCGACGGGTAGTTGCCGTACCAGCGCTGCACGCCGTCGGCGTCGATCAGGATGAAGCCGTGACCGGGCAGGCCCTCGTGCATGCCGGTGCCCAGCGTCCCGTACGCCTCGGAGACCGTGCCGTCGTCCAGGGCGAACGGAGCCTCGACACCCAGCCGCTCGCGGTCGGCGTTGATCTGGTCGGCTGTGTTCATGACGATCGGCAGGACTTCGATGCCGGCCTCGGCGAAGCCGGGCTCCTGCTCGATCTTGGCCATCTGGACCAGGCAGGAGTCGCAGCCGGCACCCTCGTTGAAGTAGAGGATCACGGGGCTGCCGGCGTAGTCCGCGAGCGAGACCGTGGAGCCGTCGCTCATCGGGAGCGTGAACGGCGTGGCGTCGACCGCCTCGCTGTTCGTCTCCGGGCGGGCCGACAGGAGGCCGGCGACGACCAGGCCGATCAGCACGAGGACGGCGGACAGCGAGGCGATGCGCAGGATCAGGGTCCGCTTGCGCTGCGCCGCCTGCTGCTCCTTGCGCACCTGCTCGAGCTGCTCCTGGCGCTCCGCCTGGCGCCTGATCGCGGTTCCGGAAGTCATGTCAGTCCTTGTCGTCGAGGGCAGCGGCCGGGGCCGTGCCGGTGGTCGAGGGAGCGTGGCAGCTCGGCTCCTCCGCGGTTGCCATGGATTCGGCCGCCGTGGGGTCGGACGCCTCGCGGGCGGGACGGCGCCAGGGAAGGCGTCGCTCGGCGAGCGTGGCCCAGACGAAGACGGCGGCGATCGCGAGGATGCCGGTTCCCTGGATCCACTCCGGGACTGGGGCCAGGAAGTCCTGCACGCCCGCGAAGATGCTGGTGAGCGTCTCGCTGGCCCAGGCCTGGGCGGCCGTGCCGCCCGTCATGTCCTTGGACCCGGCGAGGGCGATGATGAAGCCGCCCATGATCACGAAGGCAATGGCCACGGCGACGTTGACCGTGTTCGTGGCGATGAGCCGCCCCGCGACGCGGAACCGGACCGCCTTGGCGCGCAGGAACCGCTTCTCCCCGAGCTTCGCCTTGTCCCAGACCAGCGCCATCACGAACAGCGGGAACACCATGCCGAAGACGTAGGCCACACCGAGGGCGAAGCCGCCGATGGGCGAGCCGGAGAGCACGGACAACGTCATGACGCCCGCCAGCACGGGGGCGCAGCAGCTCGAAGCGATGCCGGAGAAGACACCCAGGGCGAAGAAGCTCGCGCTGTCCCCGCGGGTCGTGTCCGGGGCGCGGAGCATCGACGGCATCGACCACATGCGTCCGGACAGCGCGAGGGCCGCGAGGGCGAACATGAGGATGCCGCCGGCCCAGTACAGCGGCTGGTGGTACTTGGCGATCGCGCCCGACAGCAGGCTCATCCCGAGCGTGATGGGGACCAGGACCAGGCCGAGGCCCGCGGCGAAGACGAACGTCAGGGGCAGCAGCCGCCAGCGGCTGTTCTTCACGGCACCGGCCAGGTAGCTCGGCGCGAGGAACACGATGCAGCAGGGCGCGAAGAGCGCGACCCCGCCGGCGAAGAAGGCCGCGAGGATGCTGCCCGTCGTCAGGAGCTCAGATCCCATGTCAGCGGCCCGCCGTCGCCAGCCGCGCGCCGCGCGACTCAAGGAGCTTGATGAGCTTCTTGCGCGGCAGCCGGCCCGAGCTGAAGAACGCGCCGTCGACCAGGACGAGGGGGTTCATCGCCGGGCGGTGAACGGCCACGAGGGTCCGGCCGAGCGGTGAGTCGATGTACACCACCGAGACGTCGATCGCGTACTCCGCGCTCAGCTCGTGCAGCGCCTCCTCGGCGTCGTCGCAGAAGTGGCAGGCCGGGCTGTGCACGAGGGTCACCGCAATCGGCTGCGGGGTCGCGTCTGTGCTCACGAGGACTCCTTCGAGATGCTCACACCAGCACTGTCGGGCATCCGCCCCGCGCGGTTGATCTCCCTTTGATTGAGGTTCGATGAAGAGCGCCCAGCGCGCCCTGCGCAGCGGTCCCTGGCCCGCTCGGGTGGCCGACAATGGCGCCGTGAGCACATCAACGGGTCCCCTGGCACCGCGCGCACTGGTCGTCGACGACGAGCCGGCGCTCGCCGACGTCGTGACCAGCTACCTCGTCCGCGACGGGTTCGAGGTGGAGGTCGCCCTGACCGGCGAGGATGCGTTGGCGCACGCCCGCCTGCTCGACCCGGACGTGGTCGTCCTGGACCTCGGGTTGCCGGGCATCGACGGCATCGAGGTGTGCCGCCAGCTGCGCACCTTCTCCGACTGCTATGTGGTCATGCTCACGGCGCGTACCGACGAGGTCGACAAGCTCGTGGGCCTGTCCGTGGGCGCCGACGACTACGTCACCAAGCCGTTCAGCCCTCGGGAGCTCGTCGCGCGGATCCGCGCCATGCTCCGCCGGCCGCGGGCCGCCGCGCCGCCCCGCTCGCACGACGCCGTTCCCGCGATCGTGGTGGGCGACCTGACGGTCGACGTCGCCGCGCGTGAGGCGCGTGTCGGCGGCGACCTCGTGCCGCTGACCCGCACCGAGTTCGACGTGCTCGCATCTCTGGCGAGCCGGCCGAACGCCGTGATGAGCCGGGCGGCACTCATCGAGGCGGTGTGGGGAGGGGCCTGGGTCGGGGACGAGCACCTCGTCGACGTGCACGTGCTGCACGTGCGGCAGAAGCTCGGTGACACGGCCGACCAGCAGCGGTACGTGCGCACGGTGCGCGGGGTGGGCTACCGCATCGGGACAGGCGCGTGAGCGTGGTGCGGGGCGGTGGGCTCGCCCGTCGGCTGCTCGCCGCACTCGCCCTGGTCCTGGCCACCGCCGCGCTGACGGCGTGGCTCGTTGCGGGCGCCGTGGGTCCGTACATCTTCCACGACCACCTCATATACGAGGGCACCCGAACCGCGGAGGAGGCCGTGGCGCACGCCGAGGCCGCGTTCCGGACGGCCAGCGGGCTCGCGCTCTCGATCGCACTCGGCACCGCAGTCGTGGCTGCCCTGACCGTGAGCCTCGCCCTGACGCGGCGTATCGGCACCTCGCTGGCGGCCCTCACGGCCGCAGCCCGACAGGTCGCCGGTGGCCGCTACGGCGCGCGCGTCCCGACGCCCAACATGGGCCGCGAGTTCGAGGAGCTGGTGGACGCATTCAACCAGATGGCGGCCAGGCTCGAGTCGAGTGAGCGCCTGCGGCACAGGCTCCTCGCCGACGTGGCGCACGAGGTCCGGACACCTGTCGCCACGCTCACCGCCTACCTCGAGGGGCTCGAGGACGGCATCACCGAGCTGACTCCGGAGACCGTCGCGCTCCTGCGCGCGCAGGGCACGCGCCTCACGAGGCTCTCGGAGGACCTCGCGGCGGTCACGAAGGCCGAGAGCGGCGAGCTGCAGCTCGCGATGGTCGAGACCTCACCGGACGAAGTGCTCGCGCTGGCGCGTCTCGCCGCCCGCGACCGCGCCGCCGCGGCGGGGGTCGATCTCTGCCTCGACGAGCCGGCCTCGGCGCTGCCCCGGGTCGCCGTCGATCCCGATCGCATCGCCCAGGTGCTGGGAAACCTGGTGGACAACGCGCTGCGGCACACCCCCGCGGGCGGTCGCGTCACCTTGGCCGCGGCTCGGGTGCGGGACGGGGTGGCCCTCACGGTGGCGGACACCGGCGAGGGGATCGCGGCCGAGCACCTCCCCCACGTCTTCGAGCGCTTCTACCGGGCGGACACGGCGCGGGACCGTCACAGCGGTGGCTCCGGGATCGGGCTGGCGATCACCAAGGCGATCGTCGAGGCGCACGGAGGGAGCGTGCGCGCGGAGTCCCGGGGTCGCGGACGCGGCTCGCGCTTCGTCGTCACGTTGCCGGTCAGCGCTCCGGAACGAACGGCTCGCTGACCCGCTGCGTCGGGACGTCCGTGCCCTGCCCGTGGCAGCTCGCCGCGGTGTCGGCCGGCTGTCCGCCGTGCTGGTGGCCACCGGAGGACTGGCGGCCCATGAACCACATCATGCCCATCATGCCCAGCGGGCACGCCAGGAGCAGGCCCCACGTGACGGCCTGCTGCCAGCCGACGCCGAAGGCGATGGCCAGCAGCGCGACGCCCACGCCTCCGACGAGCATGTGCTTCCCGTGGGCCTTCATGTGACCGTTCATCGGGGTCCCCTTCCTGCGGCCTCCAGGCCGTCGAGCTCTTCACGGATGAGTCGGTACGTCTCCGGGTCGATGTCGCCGCGCGCGAGGCGGGCGTCGAGCGTGGCGCGAGCACTCCCACCCGACTGGACCGGGAACAGTCGGGAGATCGCCCAGATGGCCAGGGCCACGATCACCAGCCAGAACGCCACCATCCCGACCCACCCGCCAACGCCCATCTGGCCGCACCAGGGACCCATGGCGATCTCCTCACCGCTCGACACCTCGACGCCGCGCCGTTGTTCGGCGCCAGTAGCCACGGTGCATCGGCGGGGTCAAGAACCGACGCCGGAACGATGAAGATCCGCTGAAGGTGATCCCCGGCGGGCCGGGGGTGTCCCGGACCGCCCGGCGCGGCCCGCCGGTCGATGAAGAACCCATCGCCCACCATGAAGAGTCGCTGAAGACCTGTGCCGAAAGGCCCTCGGGCCCTGATGCCGCCCCGCCGCTGCGGCCTACGGTGCGGCAGGGCGCGTCGACGCGCGCCTTCCGGCGAACGAGGAAGAGATGACTCAGCAGACGTACGCGGTGAGCGGCATGTCCTGTGCCCGGGCCGTCGCTGCTGTCGCGACCGCGATCGCGGCTCTCCCTGGCGTCGAGGACGTGAACGTTCGTCTGGCGATGGGCCAGGTGGATGTTCGCGGCCATGAGCAGCCGGCCCTCGCGGACCTGCGGGCCGCGGTCGCCCAGGCGGGCTACGAACTGATGGGAGCCGTGCGATGAACAACCCGGTCCTGCGACTGGCGGGGTACGCCCTGGTCCTCGTCGTGGTCTTCGCCGCAGCCCTCGGGCTCGGCACCGTTGTGGGGGCATGAGCCGTGACCACTGAGACCACCTCGGCACCCAGCACCGACGAGACGACCGTCGACCTCGTCGTCGGCGGCATGACATGCAGCTCCTGCGCGGCGCGCATCGAGAAGAAGCTCAACCGCATCGGCGGCGTCACGGCGAGCGTGAACTTCGCGCTCGAGTCGGCGTCGGTCCGTTTCGCGGAGCCGGTGACGGTCGCCGACCTCATTGCGGCCGTGGAAGACGCCGGCTACACCGCCGCCCTGCCCGAGCCGCCGGCGCCCACCGACGCGTCCGACGGTGAGCGCCACATGAGCGCGGAGGTGGACCCGGTCGCCGAACTCCGTCGGCGGCTCGTGATCACCACCGTGCTGACGCTGCCGACGCTGGCCATGGCCATGATCCCCGCGGCGCAGTTCGACCACTGGCAGTGGCTGTCGCTCACGCTCGCATCGCCCGTGGTCGTGTGGGGCGCGCTGCCGTTCCACCGGGCCGCGTGGAAGAACCTGCGGCACGCGACGGCCACGATGGACACCCTCATCTCGGTCGGCGTGATCGCGGCTTACGCCTGGTCGGTGTACGCGCTCTTCCTCGGCGACGCCGGGATGCCGGGGATGCGGATGGGCTTCACTCTCTTCCCCGAGCCCGGGGCGGGCAGCGACGAGATCTACCTGGAGATCGCCGCGGCACTGACGATGTTCATCCTGCTCGGCCGGTACTTCGAGGCGCACGCCAAGCGCCGGTCCGGCGCCGCCCTGAAGGCGCTCCTGGACCTCGGGGCCAAGGAGGTCGCCCTCCTGCGCGACGGCCCGGACGGGCCGGTCGAAGCACGTGTCCCGATCGACCAGCTGGCCGTGGGTGACCGGTTCGTCGTCCGGCCCGGCGAGAAGGTCGCCACCGATGGCGTCGTGCTCGAGGGCACGTCGGCGATCGACGCCGCCCTGCTCACCGGCGAGCCGGTCCCGGTCGAGGTCGGCCCCGGTGACACCGTCACGGGCGCGACGATCAACGCGGGCGGTCGGCTCGTCGTCGAGGCGACGCGCGTGGGCGCGGACACCAAGCTGGCGCAGATCGCCGCCCTCGTCCTGGCGGCACAGTCGGGCAAGGCCGCGGTCCAGCGGCTCGCGGACCGGCTGTCCGCCGTGTTCGTGCCGATCGTCATCGCCCTGTCCGTCGGCACGCTCGGCTTCTGGCTCGGCCTGTCCGGCGACGCGGTCTCGGCGTTCACCGCGGCCGTCGCGGTGCTGATCATCGCCTGCCCGTGCGCGCTCGGCCTCGCGACGCCCACGGCCCTGCTCGTCGGCACCGGCCGCGGCGCCCAGCTGGGCATCCTCATCAAGGGCCCGGAGGTGCTCGAGTCCACCCGCAAGGTCGACACGATCGTGCTCGACAAGACGGGCACCGTGACGACCGGTCAGATGGCACTGCAGCACGTCGTCCCCGCGGCCGGGGTCGACGCGACGCGGGCACTCTTCCTCGCGGCGACCCTGGAGAACGCCTCCGAGCACCCCATCGCCGCGGCCGTGGCCGACGGCGCGGTCGAGCGCGGGATCGCGCTCGGGACCGTCGCGGAGTTCCAGAACACCCCGGGCCGGGGCGTCCAGGGTGACGTCGACGGGGAGCACGTCCTTGCGGGGCGCGCCACGTGGTTGGCGGAGAGCGGTCTCGTGCTCCCTGGCGAGCTCGCCGGTGCGCTGGACGAGGCGGAAGAGGCCGGGCGGACGGCCGTCGTGGTCGGGTGGGACGGGTCGGCGCGTGCCGTCATCGTGGTCGCCGACACGGTCAAGCCGACCTCGGCGGAGGCGATCTCCCAGATCCGCAGCCTCGGCCTGACCCCCGTGCTGCTGACGGGCGACAACGCCCGCGCGGCCTCGGCCGTCGCCCGACAGCTCGGCATCGACGAGGTGATCGCCGAGGTCCTGCCGGAGGAGAAGGTCGCCGTCGTGAGCCGGCTGCAGGCCGAGGGCAAGACGGTCGCCATGGTCGGTGACGGCGTCAACGACGCCGCGGCGCTCGCCCAGGCAGACCTCGGGCTGTCGATGGGCACGGGGACCGATGCCGCCATCGAGGCGTCCGACCTCACCCTCGTGCGCGGCGACCTGCGCTCTGCGGCCGACGCGATCCGCCTCGCCCGGCGGACGCTCGGCACGATCAAGGGCAACCTCTTCTGGGCGCTGGCGTACAACGTGGCCGCGATCCCCCTTGCGGCGTCCGGGCGGCTCAACCCGCTGGTCGCCGGGGCGGCGATGGCGTTCTCGAGCGTGTTCGTCGTGTCGAACTCGCTGCGGCTGCGCCGGTTCCGTGCCTGGTCGCAGGTGACCGAGCAGGGCGCGTGACGTCCGGCCGCACCTGGGCGTCGAGACCGCGCACGCCGGCAGAGGGCGCCTGAATGGCGCGGGTCCAGCTCGACGTGCGCGGGATGACGTGCGCGGCCTGCGAACGTCGCGTCTCCCGGGCGCTGGACAAGGTCCCGGGCGTCATCGGTGTCGCCGTGTCAGTGCGCCGGGGGCGCGTCTCGTTACGCACACGAGGTGCGGTTCCCCACGAGCGCCTGCACGAGGCCGTCCGCCGGGCCGGGTACGACATCGGGCGCGAGGACCGGCCGTGGCTGAGCCGCGAGCCGCGCGTGTGGCGGGACGTCGCGATCGCCTGTGCGGTCCTCGCCCTGCTCGCCGTGACGCTCCGCGCGACGGGTGCGACCTCGCTGGCGAACCAGGCCGGCGCGCTGGCGGGCTCGGGTGGCCTGGCGGTGATCGTCCTCGTCGGTGTGGCGGCCGGGTTCTCGACGTGCATGGCGCTGGTGGGTGGCGTGGTCCTCGCCGTGTCCGCCCGGTACGCCGAGCAGCACCGGCACCTGACCGCGCGGCAGCGGCTCCGCCCGCAGCTGGCCTTCAACGCCGGGCGGGTGCTCGGCTTCGTCGTTCTCGGTGCGGCGCTCGGGGCCTTCGGCTCGTTCGTCGCACTTAACGGGCGCGTCCTCGCCGTGCTGCTGATCACCGTGTCGGTGGTGATGGGCCTGGTCGGCCTGCGCCTGAGCCAGGTGTCCCCGCGCCTGTCGGCGGGCGCTGCGCTCACCCTGCCGACCCACCTGTCGCGCTTGGTCCGCACGGACGCTCCCCGCAGGTACAGCGACCGCCGGACGGCGCTCCTCGGCGCGGCGACCTTCCTGCTGCCCTGCGGTTTCACCCAGGCCGTCCAGGTGTACGCGATGTCGACCGGCAGCCCGTGGCGGGCCGGGACGATCACGGGGCTGTTCGCGCTGGGCACGATGCCGGGCCTGCTCGGCGTCGGCGGGCTGACCGCCGTGGTTCGCGGAGGTGCCGCGACGGCGTTCTTCCGCTTCGCCGGCGTGGCGGTCGTGGCCCTCGCGGTCGTGAACCTCACCGGCGCGGTGCGCCTGCTGAACCCGATCACGAGCCCCGCCCCCACGGCATCCGGGCCCCCGCCCGCCTCGGCCGGCGCGGGGACGGACGGCACTGCGCGGACAGCCGACGACGACCGCTCACCCCCGGGCGGTCGTTCGGTGGAGCGCGAGGCGCCGGCTCCTGACGTCTCAGACAACGTCACCATCAGCGACGGGATCCAGGTCCTGCGGACCACCCAGCTCGCGGAGAGCTACGAACCCGCCGACGCCCGGGTCATTGCCGGGGTGCCCGTCCAGTGGGAGATCGACTCACAGGCGCTGAGCTGCGCCGCTTCTCTCTACGCACCGGACCTCGGCATCGACTACATGGGGCTGGAGCCCGGCGTCACCACGCTGTCCATCACGCTCGACGAGCCGGGCGTGTACGTCTACACCTGCGCGATGGGCATGTTCGCCGGGACGATCACCGCCGTGGCACCGCCCCAGAACGGCCCCGGCTTCAGCGAACCTTCATAGAAGGTAAGGCAATCCTCAGGGCGCGTGGCCGAGGCTGGGATGACCGGGTGCCGGCGACCATCGGGCGCCCCTGACGATCCAGGAGGGTCCGTGACCGACTGCTGCAAGAGCGAGACGACCGACGCTGGCGGCTGCTGCGGAGGCGAGTCCGCCTCCGGTGCCGCCGGTGACGGGTGCTGCGCGACCCAGCACGCCTGATCCCGGTCCACAGACCACCACCGACTCCTGGGAGATCACGATGACGACCACCCGCCGCTTCGCAGCACCCGCCGCGGCCCTCGCGCTCGCGCTCACCCTCGCCGCCTGCTCGGCGGACGCCGACGAGGCCCCGGCCACGCCCGAGAGCCAGGCCACCACCGAGGACGACAGCGCCGCCGGCGCCGACGACCCGGCTGCGCACAACGGGGCCGACACCGAGTTCGCGCAGATGATGATCATCCACCACCAGGGCGCCATCGAGATGGCAGAGCTGGCGGTGGAGCAGGCCACGACGGAGGAGGTCCGAGCGCTCGGCCAACGCATCGCCGCCGCGCAGGGGCCCGAGATCGACCTGATGTCGGGGTGGCTCGACACGTGGGGCGAGGAGCAGCCCGACGAGGCCGAGATGGGTGGCATGGGTCACGAGGGCATGGACATGGACGGCATGGACCAGACGGCCGTCATGGCCGAGCTCGGCGGCCTCAGCGGCGCGGAGTTCGACCGCCGGTTCCTCGAGCTCATGATCGAGCACCACAAGGGCGCGATCGTCATGGCCGAGTCCGAGCGGGGCGAGGGCGAGAACGCCGAGGCGACCGGCCTCGCTCAGAAGATCATCGACGACCAGACCGCCGAGATCACCGAGATGACCAATCTCCTGAACTCGCTGTGACGCCTCGTCCGACGGCCCCGCCCATGTCGTCGGACGAGGAAGATGGCGCGAGGGCGGGTGGCCCGGCGGAGCTCCGGGACACCCGCCCTCGTGTCGTCGTCGGCCGTTCCGGGTAGGGCCGGTTCAGCCGGCGGGAGTTCCTACGCCGCCGCTGCAGGGGGCTCCGGGTTCAGGCGTCTGCTCGCCCTGGACGTAGCGGGAGAGGAAGGCGGCGAGCCGTTCGTCGTCGACGGAGTCCAGCTCGAGCTGCACGCCCCACGCCGTCGCGACGACGGGTGCCGCCAGGTCCTCGTACGGGCTGACGAGCACGTACGGCTCGCCCTGCGCGATCTCCTTGAGCCGGGTCACGGCAGCCTCGTCGAGGTCCGTCCGGTAGGTCAGCCAGACGGCGCCGTGCTCGAGCGAGTGCACGGCGTTCTCGTCGCGGATGGGCTGGTCGTAGAACCCGCAGTTCTGCGGCGTCGGGTCGTGGTCGCCGCCCACGGGCGGTAGCGCGCTTCCCACGGCCTCCGCGCCTCCTGGGGTGGGGGTCGGCGTGGTCGCCGGATAGGTGACATCGCCGGAGACGTGCCCGGCGGAGGGGACGTCGACGTCCTTCTCCCCGACGATCGGTTGCTCCGCGGCGGCGTCCCGTCGCGCGTTCTCCTGGGCGCGGTTGGCGACGACGATCGCGACCGGGACGATCAGCGCAGCAGCGACGACCGCCGTTATCAGGATGGTCAGCCGGCGCCGCCTGCGCTCCGCCTGCTCCTGCGCGGCCTTGAGGGCCGCTGCTTCCGCCCTCCTGGCCTCACGGGAGTTCTTCGAGCTCGACGTCACCACACACCCCTTCGTCGACAGGGCAGGGACACGGGTCGATCATGCGTCGATCGGACCCGCTCCGCACCTGGTCGCTCGCGGGCGCCCGTCAGTCGTGGTGGCTGTCGTCGTGCACGACGGTGGTCACCTCGTCGGGGGCCCGGTCGGACGTCCCGCTGATCCACGGCCCGACGACGAGCGAGGAGATCACGAACATGAGGGCGAAGACCGCTAGCGCGACGACGGGTGCCCACCAGCTTCCGACGCGGCGCTTCAGGCGGATGAGCATCGGTACGGACGCCCCGAGGCCGAGGAGCCCGAAGAGCGCCGTCCCGCCCGCCCCTGAGACGAGCGCCGTCCCGACCAGTGGCCCCACGTGGTGGAGGACGTGTGGCGCGACGCCACCGACCGCACCGAGCGTGCCTGTCACGATGCTGCCCGCGGTGCGCGTGCGGCCCCGGCGCTGAGGCGCGCCGCCGACAGCGGGCGGGACGCCCCCTGGCGGAGCCGCGGTCGTTTCGGTCTCGCGTCCCGGCGCGGGCTCGTCGGTTGGAGGGACCACTCGGCCGACCGGCATCAGGTCGGCCGCCAGCCTCGATGCGGGCCCCATCACTGGATGCTCCCCGTGGCGAAGCGGTCCCCCGCGTAGACCACCCGGCCCGGGACGGGCGCAGCGACGTCGGTCCGCGCAGGCTCGGCGACGTGGAACGCGCCGGCAGCGGACACCGCCTGCCTGAGCTCGCCGGTCTCCACCCAGCGGGCGCAGTGCACCGTCATCCGTGAGCGCCCTGCTCGGTTGAGGCTCAGCCCTACCCGGGTGACGCCGTCGACCGCACGGACCCGCTCGAGCACCTCGGCGAGGCATGCGGCGCTCATCAGCCCTTCCACCATCAGTCGCCTGCTGTGAGCCATGCCGGTCCCTTCGACGCCGTGCCCATCACCCTCAGCGTGGTCGACCCAGACTCACGTCGCGTTCATGGCCGGTGAAGATCCGACGAAGACGTCAGGCCAGGGTCTCCGCCGGCACCGCCGGGCGGGACGAGTCGGGTGGCGCGGGCAGCCGCAGGCGCTTCAGGAGCAGGGCGTTGACCGCCACGATCACCGACGAGCCCGACATGGACAGGGCGGCGATCTCCGGGCTCAGCGAGATCCCGAAGGACGGCTCGAAGACGCCCGCGGCGATCGGTAGCGCGATCGCGTTGTAGCCGATCGCCCAGCCGAGGTTCTGCCGCATCTTGCGCAGTGTTCCCCGGCCGATCCGCAGCGCCACCGGGACGTCGAGCGGGTCGGAGCGCATGAGCACGACGTCGGCCGTCTCGATCGCCACGTCGGTGCCGGCTCCGATCGCGATCCCGATGTCAGCGGTGGCCAGGGCGGGTGCGTCGTTCACGCCGTCGCCGACCATCGCGACGCGCCTGCCCGACCGCTGGAGCTCGGCGACCTTCTCGGCCTTGTCGCCGGGAAGGACCTCGGCGATGACGGTGTCGATCCCGAGCTGCCCGGCGATCCGGCGCGCGGTGGCCTCGTTGTCGCCGGTGAGCATGACGACCTCGACGCCGAGGGCGTGTAGCGCCTCGACGGCGGCCGCGGCGGTCTCGCGGGCGGCGTCCGCCATCGCGACGACGGCGACGGCGCGCCCGTCCACGGCAGCAAGGACGGCCGTGCGGCCGGCGTCGGCCAGGCGGTCTCGGACGGCGGCGAGGGTGCCGAGATCGACCTTCTCGGCGGCCATGAGGCGCAGGTTGCCGACGAGCACGGTGTGACCGTCCACGGTGGCGGTGGCACCGTGCCCGGCGACGTTGCGGAAGCTGCTCGCCCGCAGCCGGCGGGCGCCCGCCTGGTCTGCGTGGGCGACGACGGCGCGCGCCAACGGGTGCTCCGACTCCCGCTCGACCGCCGCGACGAGGGCGAGGACCTCGGCCTCGTCGGCGCCCGGCGCCACGACGACGTCCGTGACCTCGGGGGCGCCCTTGGTGAGCGTGCCGGTCTTGTCCATGACGACCGTGTCGATGCGGGCGGAGGCCTCGAGCGCCGTGGCGTTCTTGAACAGCACGCCCCGGCGGGCGCCCAGCCCGGTACCGACCATGATCGCCGTCGGGGTGGCCAGCCCGAGCGCGTCCGGGCAGGTGATGACGACGACGGTGATGGCGAAGAGCATGGCCGTCGGAACGGATGCTCCAGCGAGCCACCACGCCAGGAACGTGCCGGTGCCGCCGATGAGGGCGACGAAGACGAGCCAGAACGCGGCGCGGTCCGCCAGGCGCTGCCCGGGGGCCTTCGAGTTCTGTGCCTCCTGGACCATCGCGACGATCTGCGCCAGGGCGGTGTCCTCGCCGACCTTCACCGCGCGGGCCCTCAGCGTCCCGCTGACGTTGAGGGATGCTCCGATGAGCGGGTCGCCGGGGGCCTTCCCCACCGGCAGGCTCTCGCCGGTGACCATGGACTCGTCCGCCTCGGACTCACCTTCGACGACGACGGCGTCGACAGGAACCTTCGCCCCCGGCCGGATCAGCAGCGTGTCGCCGACGAGGACCTCCGCGGTGGGCACCTCGTGCTCGACGCCGTCCCGCAGCACCACCGCGCGCGGCGGTGCCAGCTCCAGGAGCGTCCGGACGGCGTCGTTCGCGCCTCCGCGAGCGCGCATCTCGAACCAGTGGCCCAGCAGCACGAACGTCGTCAGCACGGACGCGGCCTCGTAGAACACCTCGCCGCCACCGGTGAGCGTCACGCCCACGCTGTACAGCCACCCGGTCCCGACCGCCACGGCGACCAGGACCATCATGTCCAGCGTCCGGGCGCGCAGGGCACGGTAGGCGCCGTCGAAGAAGATCCACGCGGAGTAGAAGACGACGGGCAACGACAGGACGAGCATGAAGACGTCGTCGCGCAGCCCGAGGGGTGCTGCGGCGCTGAACCCGAGGAACTCGCGGCCGATCATCGAGTAGAGAGTGATCGGGACGGACAGGAGCGCAGCGACCAGGAACCTGTTGCGCATGTCGCGGACCATGTCCGCCATCGAGCCGCCGCCGTGGTGCCCCCCGTGACCCATGGCCTCGTGCGGCGATGGCGCGCCCGTCGGGTGAGCGGCTGCGTGGTGCTCGTGGCCCATGTGCTCGTCGCCATGCCCGCGCTCGTGAGGCGCCGTGGGCTCGGCCTCGAGCTCGGCCGGAGGCGTGCTCGGCTCGTGGAGCGTGTGGTGCGCGTGACCGGTGACCGCCGCACCAGCTCCAGGCATGGGCTCGCTCATGGCGTCGCAGACGTGGTCGGGCACCGAGCGTCCTGAGCAGTGGTACCCGCACGCCTCGACCCAGGACGCGAGGTCGGTCATCGAGGTGACGTCGGCATCGAAGGTGACCGTGGCGGTCTGCGCCACGGCGTTCGCCTCGACACCGAGGACACCTGGACGTCGGCCCAGCGCCCGTTCCACCCCGGGCGTCGACGTCGCCCAGTGCTGCCCGCCTACCCGAAGTACGACTCGCCGCTCATCCATCAAGGCCTCCTCGTGGCGTGATACCCCTGGGGGGTACCCATGCAACCACGGTGCAGGTGCGAGTCATACCCGCAGGCGCATCAAGGTTTGATGAAGACACCTCGCTGCGCGCTGCTTCACCGGCCCATGTGACCAGGGCCCATCATGTCGTCGGCGTCGCGGCCGCCCATCATGTCGTCGCCGTCGCGGCCACGCATCATGTCGTCGTCGCGGCTGTCCATCATGTCGTCGTCATCGACGCCGTCCATCATGTCGCCGTGGTGCCCGCCCATCATGCCGCGGGGGCCGCCGTCGCGGTGATGTGCCCGGTGCATGCCGGCCATGTCCTCGGCGTCTCCCGCCTGGTCCCGGTGGTGTGTGCGGTGCATCGACGCCATCGCAGACCGCGACATGTCAGGCACGCCGTCGGAGCCCGCCTCCGGACAGACCTTGATCTTGCCTTCGCCATCCCGGGGTCCCTCGGTGACGGACCAACCGCCCGCGGGGGCGGGGCTCGCCAGAGGTGCCGCCAGCGCCGGGGAGACACCGAGGGCCAGTGCTGCGCCCCCGCCGACGAGCAGCGCGGCTCTCACGGAAGCTCGCATGATGGATCCCTTCACCAGGGTCGGCGGTCCGACCGTTCAGGTCCAGCGTGCGCCCGGACCGTTGAGGCCGGGACCCCGGGACGATGAAGATTCCGTCAAGGAAGGCGCGCGCGGGCTGAACCGGGACGGTGCCGCTCCAGGCCATGTGGTTTCATCGATGCATGCTGCGCACCACCGCCTCGTGCACGCCCGCGCCTCGCGCCCGCGTGCAGCGGTGTTGTTGTTGCCCCTCGCGCTCCTGTTGAGCCCGGCCATCGCCGCCTGACCGGCCCCGGCCGCTCGACGCCGCAGGCGATCGCCTGACGGCAGCGCCGACTCGGCGCGCCTCCCCGGCACCGCACCTCGCGTCCTTGTGAGGTGCATTCCGCGCACGACCACGAGAGGTACCTCCATGACTGCACGACGTCTCTTCACCGCCACCGCCCTGGCCCTGACGGCCGCTCTCGCCGTCAGCGCCTGCTCGTCCGACAGCGGCGACGACCAGTCGGCCGAGCCGAGCGCACCTCCCGCAGAGTCCGACACCTCGCTCACGGACGTTCAGGAGGCCGGCGTTCTCGTGGTCGGGACCGAGGGCACCTACCGTCCCTTCTCCTTCCACGAGGACGGATCCGGAGATCTGACCGGGTACGACGTCGAGGTGATCCGCGCGGTTGCCGAGGAGCTGGGCGTCGAGGTCCGGTTCGAGGAGACCCAGTGGGACGCAATCTTCGCCGGCCTCGAGGCGGGCCGTTTCGACGTGATCGCGAACCAGGTCTCCATCACCCCGGAGCGGGAGGAGGCGTACACGTTCTCCGAGCCGTACACCTACAGCCCCGGGGTGATCGTCGTCCGCGAGGGCGACGACTCCATCGGCTCCTTCGCCGACCTGGAGGGCAAGACCACCGCGCAGTCGCTGACGAGCAACTGGTACACGCTCGCCGAGGAGAACGGCGCGACGATCGAGGCCGTCGAGGGCTGGGCCCAGGCGGTGGCGCTCGTCGAGCAGGGGCGCGTGGACGCCACCATCAACGATGAGCTCACCTTCCTCGACTTCAAGAAGCAGACGGGTGCGAGCGGGCTGGTCGTCGCGGCGGAGACCAACGACGTCTCCCGCAGCGCGTTCACCTTCCGGGCCGGCTCGACCTCACTCGCCAACGCCGTGAACGAGGCGCTCGCCGCTCTCGCGGCGGACGGGACGCTCGCCGAGATCTCCACGGAGTTCTTCGGCGAGGACGTCTCGCAGTAGGCGGCGGCGCCCGGTGTCACCCGACCAGTGGGATCTCGTCCTCGGATCGCTCGGCCCCATCGCGGGCGGGGCGGTCCGAGGCACGATCCCGCTCGCCCTGGCCTCGTTCGCCGTCGGCATGGTCATCGCCGTGGCGGTCGCGCTCATGCGCCTGTCGGCTCGGCGGCCGCTGGCGGCGCTCGCGCGTACGTACGTCTCGCTCATCCGCGGGACGCCCCTGCTGGTCCAGCTCTTCGTGGTGTTCTACGGCCTGCCGAGCCTGGGCCTGGTCATCGATCCGTGGCCGAGCGCGATCGTCGCGTTCTCGCTGAACGTCGGGGGCTACGCCGCGGAGGTCGTACGGGCGGCGATCCTCTCGGTCCCGAAGGGGCAGTGGGAGGCGGCCTACGTCATCGGCATGGCGCGTCCGACGGCGCTCCGGCGCATCATCCTGCCGCAGGCCGCACGGGTGTCCGTCCCGCCCCTGTCGAACACCTTCATCTCGCTCGTCAAGGACACCTCGCTCGCGTCGCTCATCCTGGTCACTGAGCTGTTCCGGGAGGCGCAGAAGGTCGCGGCCTTCAGCCAGGAGTTCATGCTGCTGTACCTGGAGGCCGCCCTGGTCTACTGGGTGATCTGCCTCGCCCTGTCCACCGGCCAGGGCGTGCTCGAGAAGAGGCTGGACAGGTATGTCGCCCACTGACCCCGGCGCCGGCCGCGCTGCTGACGGCCCCGCGCTGCTGGCCGTCACCGGTCTGCGGAAGTCCTTCGGCACCCATGAGGTCCTCCGCGCGGTCGACCTCACGGTGCACACCGGCGAGGTCGTCGCCATCATCGGCGCCTCCGGATCGGGCAAGACGACCGTGCTGCGGTGCCTCAACGGCCTGGAGGTCGCCGACGCAGGACGGGTGGAGGTCCACGGCTCTCTCGCCGTCGACTTCGCGACTTCGCCCGACCGGCGCCAGCTCAACGCCCTGCGCGACAGGTCCGCCATGGTCTTCCAGCACTACAACCTCTTCCCGCACAAGACGGTCCTGGAGAACGTCACGGAGGGACCGATCGTCGTGCAGCGACGACCGGTGCGTGAGGCGCGGGAGGACGCCCTGGCGCTGCTCGCCCGAGTCGGCCTGGCCGATCGGGCGGACGCCTACCCGTTCCAGCTCTCGGGTGGCCAGCAGCAGCGGGTCGGAATCGTTCGGGCGCTGGCCCTCCGCCCGGACCTGCTCCTCTTCGATGAGCCGACATCGGCGCTGGACCCGGAACTCGTCGGCGACGTCCTCACACTCATGCGCGACCTCGCCGCCGAAGGCTGGACCATGGTCGTCGTCACGCACGAGCTCCAGTTCGCCCGCGAGGTGGCCCACCGCGTGGTCTTCCTCGACGAGGGCGCCGTGCTCGAGGAGGGTCCGGCCAGGCAGGTGCTGACCGACCCTGCGCAGGAGCGGACCCGCCAGTTCATCAGGCGCCTCCTGCACCCGCTCTGACGTCCACGCGGGGGACCTTCATCAGGTCTTCATCGCACCGTGACCGAGCCTTCGCGGTCGCGGAGCGATCCTTGCGTCGGCGAGCTGAGAGGAGCGCGACGATGATGAGCTGGGGCTACGGCATGGGCGCCGGAATGTGGGTCTCCTGGATCATCCTGACCCTGGTCATGGTCCTCGTCGTCCTGCTGGTCCTGCGCGCCAGCGAGCCGCGCACTCCACCCGGCCGCTCTGCCGGGCCGCGGACGGCCTTCGAGATCCTGGCCGAGCGATACGCGCGCGGCGAGATCACCACCGACGAGTACGAAGAGCGGCTGAGTCACCTCTCGTCCTGAGGGGCGTCCGACCTCCTGAGGGGCAGCCCGGCCCCACCCGCCGGCGGTCGCACACTCGCGTACCCCTTCGTGGGCCTGCCGCGCTTCATCGAACCTTCACCGATCGATGGCCCCGTTCCCAATCCGGCTGCGCTGCACTGGAGGCCTCACATACCCCTATGGGGTATTCGGGATCCGAGCTGATCGAAGGTGAAGCCATGGAGGCGTCGGAGACGCGCACGCAGGTTCTGCCGGGGAACGATGGCGCCGGGGGCGCCGCGACACTCCTGTCGGCCGTCGGCATCGAGAAGGCGTACCGCCGACTCGGGCGGCGACGGAAGCGGGCGCAGGTCCTGGCGGGCGCCGGCATCGAGCTCTACCCCGGCGAGGTCGTCGGCCTGGTAGGTGAGAACGGCTCCGGCAAGAGCACCTTCATGAAGGTGCTCGTCGGCGCCCTCGACGCCGACGCAGGAACCGTCACCACCCGTGGGCGTATCGGCTACTGCCCGCAAGAACCGCTTGTGTACAGCCGCCTCACCTGCGACGAGCACATCGAGCTCTTCGGCCGCGCCTACGGCATGCCCGACGCTGACGTACGTCGCAGCCGCAACGAGCTCTACGAGGGCCTGAACTTCGCGCGGTACGCCGGCGTTCGGGTGGACCGCCTGTCGGGCGGCACTCTGTCCAAGCTCAACCTCGCGCTCGCGCTCCTGCCGGACCCCGACGTCCTGCTCCTCGACGAGCCGTACGCGGGCTTCGACTGGGACACCTACCTGCGGTTCTGGGACCTGGTCGAGGCGCGTCGGGCTCGCGGCAAGTCCGTGCTCGTGGTGTCCCACTTCGTCGTGGACGAGCACCGTTTCACGCGCATCGTCGACGTGCGCCACGGTCGGACGTGGTCCCGATGACCTCCGCACTGCTGGCCCGGCGGTTCGTCTCGGACCATCTGCGGAACCCCGTCAACCTGTTCGTGCTCGTTGCGGTGCCTGTCGCCTTCGTGCTGGTCGCCGCCGGCCCCTTGGCAGAGGCTGGCGAGACTCTCGGGACCGGCGGAGTCTCGATCGACTCGATCACGGCTGGCTGGGCCGCAGGCTTCATCGCGGGTGTCGGCATGTACTTCCAGGTCTCGGCGTCGCGGTTCAGCGACCGCCGCCTCGTCATCGCCGGGCTTCCGCGTGCCACCCTCGTGACCGGGCGTCTCGTCTCGGGTGGGGTGCTTGCCGCACTCGCCTCGGGCTCTGCACTGGCCGCCCTGGCGATCCGCACAGGGCTCGATCAGCCTTCGACGGTGGTCGTGGGGACCGCCCTGTTCGCCGTGATCTACCTCGCAGTCGGCGCGATGGTGGGCTCTGTCGTGGCGAACCCCGTGAACGGCACCATGCTGCTGCTGTTCGTGTGGATTCTCGACGTGTTCTTCGGCCCGGCGATGACCGGAGCCGATACGGCGGCGCTGAGAGTGCTCCCTACCCACTTCGTCACTCTGTGGACCATGGGTGCAGATCCGGGTCACGGTGGACCAGACCCAAAGACGTGGGCACTGGTCTGGGCCGTCGGTGCGCTCGTGGTCGCCTACGCCGCAGTCCTGCGCACGTCGGCACTGCGCCGACAACGCCCTCCGCGCCCCTCGACGGCGGCGGCTCAGTTGACCGCCGGGCTACGGATGGCCTTCCGCGCCTGGCGCCGCACACCCGTGTTCTGGGTGCTGCTTGCAGCCGTTCCCGTGGTGTTCGTCTGGCTCGCCGACGCCGTGACGCCGAGCGGGAGCTCCCCAGTGAGACTCCGCGAGAACGGCGTGGAGATCGTCGCGATCCTCGACCCTGCGCACATGCATGCGGGCACCATGGCGCCGATCGCCATCGGCTCGCTCGCGGCACTCGCCGGGGTCTTCATCGGCGTCGAGGGGCGCGGCGCGGACCAGCGCCTCGTCCTGGCCGGCCAACGACGCTCCGTGGTCCTCGCCACCCGCGTCGGCGCTGCGCTGACGGCCGCCGCACTGGCCGTCGTGGCGTCCCTGGCGGTCACGGCGCCGCTCTTCGAGGCGCACCAATGGCTCCCCTACGCCCTCGGGAACGCCCTGATCGCCGCGACGTTCGCGCTCATCGGCGTCATCGTCGGACCGCTGGTCGGACGACTGAGCGGCGCCTTGATCGCCTTCCTCATCCCGTTCCTCGACCTCGCCATCGGGCAGAGCCCGATGCTGCAGGACGGACCCCCGGCCTGGGCACGCTTCCTGCCCGGGTACGGGGCGAGCCGGGTGGTGTTCGACGGCGCGCTGACGGAGACCTTCGACGAGGGCAGGGCGCTGGTCCTCGCCCTCGGCTGGATCATGGCCTTGCTTCTTGTGGCCTCGGTGCTATCCGGCTCGAGCGAGCCTCTGGGCCGGCCAGCGCCTGACACGGTCGGCGTCGGACGGCTCGACCTGTGCCGAACCACCTGGCTCAGGTCCCTGCGGGTGACCTACCGCCGCCCGGCGCGGAGGAGAAGTAGGGCATCTCCTCGTGCGCCCAGTTGACCTGACGCGACCCCGAGCGCGCGGGGCACGTGCTGGCGCAGATGCAGGTCGATGTCGACCGCAGATGGGCCCACTATGCGCGGACGGCGGCCGACTGAGAGCAGGCTGGGGTCATCGAGCCTCACGACCGTGAGTACTCCGATGCTCTGGCCCGCTCCCCGTCGCCCTCGGCAGCGCACTCGTGGGCGTCGCGAGAGGCCGTCCTCCCCAAGCCCGGCGGCTCCGGAAGCGTCAACCACTCACGCGGGCCTCGTCCAGGCCCGACCCGAGGCCTGAGGGCACCGCGCGGCCGGCGGTGGACCAGATGCGGACCAGCCGCCGTCCGGTGTCGCGTAGCGCGCGCGGCAGATAGCTGCTGACCTGCACGGACGCCTGAAACCTTGGCGGCACGCACGCACAACCCGTGGATCCTACGTCCGCTGGTCGTGTGGCACCTTGGAGGAAGATCAGCAGCCTTCTGACCTGCACAACCGCGTCGGGAAGCCAACCCGCAAGAGGACCAGATCGGCGGTCTGACAGCTCTTCACGCCGAGCGCGTCCAAAGTCAAGAAGGCCCTGACCTGGGCAAACGTGGGCCCCGTGGGGATCGAACCCACAACCCGCGGATTAAAAGTCCGCTGCTCTGCCAGTTGAGCTAGAGGCCCGGGACATGCGGGGATCAGTCGGGGGAACCCTAGGAGGAACGCTAGGGCAGACCCGGCCGGCGCCGCCCGTCCGAGGACAGGCTACGGGAGGGCCTCAGCGCGTCGTCGTACTCGGCGACGGGCCGTAGGGGCCGACCCCGTCAGGGCGGTCTCCTTCTGCCTCGGCGTTGGTGGGGTCGGGCTGTAGGGCGGGTGCCCGTCAGGGCCGCCGTCCGTACGGCCCCCGCGCGGTCTGCCGGGTCGGTACCGTGTGCCCCGGGCATGGCATTCCGGGACGATCTGGGCGGCCGGGCAGGGGGCGAGCGCGTGCTGGTGCGGATCGACCCGCAGGCGTGCGCGGTCGTGATCGGTCGGCTGCGCGCGGTGGCCGACGACGTCGAGGATCGGCGTGCCCGTGTGGCGCGGTCCGCCGGCCAGGTCAACCAGTCGGTGCCGGCGTTGGCGGGCGTGCCGGCGTTGGCGGCGCAGCTGCGTGACCTGGCCGCTGACCTGCAGCGGCGGCTGGACCTGGCGTTGGCGTTGGACCGTGCGCCGGTGTCGTTGACGTCGCACGTGGTGACGGTCGAGGTGCCCGGCGACGACGAGTCGCCGGAGCTGATCGCCGAGCTGCTCGGCACCCGCCTCGCCGCGGACCTGCTCGACGGCGCCGGCGACGCCGAGCTGACGCGCCTGGCCGAGGTGCTTGCCCGGTACGCCGATGATGCCGACGTGATGACCGCGTTCTTCACGACCTTGGGGCCGGATGGGGTCGCCCGCCTCGCCCCACGGCTGCTGGGGACGGGTCCGTTGGGGACGACCATTCTCATCACGCCGGAGCAGCAGGCGTGGGCGCAGGTCCGGCCCCGGCTCGTGGAGGCGTTCGGTGCCGGGTTGGCCACGGCCCTGCGCCAGCACGAGGCCGGAGGGTGGCCTGCCGGGGAGGCGATGGCCGCGGCCTGGCTGGCGGCCCTACCGGCCGACGACGTCGGCGCGGCCGGCGTGCGTGCCCTGCTGGGCGGTCTGGACGACGCGCGGGCTACCGCCCTGGTGGACCGGGTGCCGTCGGTCGCGCCCCTGCTGATGCTTCCGCACGACCTCGATCCCCGATTCGACCGCCTGGTCGCCGCGGCCGACGAGCCCGCGAGCCTGGAACGGGTGGCGGCGGTCCAGGCCGCGTTCGCGGCGCTGAGCCCGGCGGACCGCGCCTACCTGGCTCGTGTCGAGCCGTGGCTGGTCGGCAACCTCGACGGCATCCCGTTCGAGGTCCGGGCGGCGGCCAACCGCACGGCCGTGCACGCCGCCATCGTGGACCTCGAGGCGCAGATCGCCGACCACGACCCGCACACCTGGGACTACCGGTGGCTGCCCGCTGCGACCGCGCGCCTGGAGACCTTCCGTGGACTGCTGGCTGACGACGCCCCCGTATGGCGCGGCGGGCGGGGGACGACCAGCCCGCACCAGGTGGTCCTGTTCGTCCCGGACCTGGACTTCCGCGGGCTGGACCAGACCCGGTTCGCCGAGGTCGTCGGCGACCTGGCCGCTGCGGACTACGTCGGGGTCCTGGTGCCGGGCACCGGGGCGAACATGGACGGCGCCGACGGGCAGCAGGCTCGCGCCTTCGACTTCGTGAAGGAGTCACGGGGCAGGGTCGCGATGGTCACGTGGATGGGTGGGGCCCTCCCTGAGGAGGTCGCGTTCGACGCCTTCTCCGCGTCCTATGCCGAGGACCTCGGTCCGCGACTGGCCAGGTTCACCGCGGGGATGGACACCCCTGCGGGCGCCACGGTCACGGTGCTCGGGCACTCCTACGGAGGCTCGGTCGTCGGGGCGGCCGAGGCGGCGGGGATGTGGGTGGACCGGGTGGTGCACATCGAGTCCGCCGGCATCGGACCCGGCGTCAGCGGCATCGAGGACTACGCCCACCCCGACACCGACAGGTACTCCATGACCGCCCCCGGCGACCTGATCGAGCTGGCCCAGGAGCTGGGCGGCGCGGTGCACGGCGGCGACCCCGACAGGCTGGCCGACGTCACCCGCCTGGAGACCGGATGGCTCAACGACCAGGACCGCGGCCAGGGCATCCTCGAGGGCCCCTCCTCGCACAGCGGCGTCTTCGAGCGGCAGACGACAGCCTGGGACAACATGTACAACGTGATCATCGGGGGCACCGTGAGCCTCTACGCACCGCCCGGGGTGGAGAGCGGGTGGGGGTACAGCGAGGTGGTCTACCCCGCCGAGGACCCCACGTACCAGCCGCCCACCATGGAGGTCTCGTGAACACCCGCACCGGTCGCGTGCTCGTCGCCGTCGCAACGACGCTCGTGCTGGCCGGTTGCAGCAGCGGCCCGTCGCAGGAGGAGATCATGACCAGCAACGAGCAGGCCCGCGCAGAGATCCGTCGCCTTGTCGACGAGGCGTCCGAGGCGCTCCTGGCCGCCACGGCGGACCTGGCGCCGGACGAGATCACCGGCGGCATCCAGGAGTCCTGGTCCGCCTGCGGCGACGACCCCTTCGGGCCCAACGACCCGCCCGCGTCCATCAACTGGGCCTACGAGCGGGCCTTCACCACGGCACCCGACGCCGACACTGCGGCGCGTGTCCTCGAGGCCGTCCCGGCCGTCGTCGAGCACGGGTGGACGGCGCAGCGAAGCATCGTGAACGACTTCCAGCGGATCGAGAGGCTGGGCAACGACGACGGCTACATCCTGAGCCTGACGGGCCAGCTGGCCGACGACGACGAGCCCCCCTACATCGTCGTGACCGTCCGCTCCCCGTGCGTCCCCACCCCGCCCGACCTGGAGTGGTGACGCGGCCGTGGCGGAGCGACCCAACAGGTACAAGACGGCGTGCCAGCGCGCCGCGTCCACGGCCCAGCAGGCCGTCGATGCGCTCAACACTCCGGGCGGGCACCCACTCGCCGGAGCGCTGACGACCCTGCAGGAGGCGTGGGCCTCGTCGTCCCGGCAGCGTCAGGACTACCAGGCCACGCTCGACGACGTGTCCCACCGCCTCGCCCGCGCCTTCGCGGACACGGCCGCGGACCTCAGCCACACGGCTGCCGCCGAACCCCGCACCGTCGACACCGACAACCCCTCGCAGGCGTGGAAGGCCTGGTTCGAGACCCGAGCCACGGGGCACCCCCGCGCCGTCTGACAGTCCGCTGCTCTGCCAGGTGAGGGAGAGGCCCGATCCGCGGGCGTCTGCCCGTGCGGGGCCAGCAGCACGGCCGGAGGTCGCCCCGGTTACCGCAGCCCCACGAGCGACGCGGCCCGCGCACCCGCCTCGTACGCGGCCTCCTGGGCGGCCTTGTGCAGGAGCTCGGCCGTCTCGATGAAGGCGTCCATGGCCGGATTCACCCCGGCCAGGGTCAGCTCGCGCTCGACGATCGTCAGCTGGGCGCCCCAGAGGTCCCCGACGATCCGGCGCAGGTAGGCGGTGTTGTGGTCCCACCCCTCGCGGGGCGCGCCCGGGCCGTACCCGCCGCCGCGCGTCGTCAGGACGACGGCCGGCTTGCCGTCGAGGAGGCGCTCGCCGCTGGAGCCGCCCGCGATGGCGAGGTCGATCCAGGTCTTGACGTGCTGCGAGACGCCCCAGTTGTAGAGGGGCAGGGCGAGGATGGCGCCGTCGGCGTGGCGCAGCTCGTCGGCGAGGGTGGCGGCGAGCCCGAGGGCGTCCCGCTGCTCGGGCGTGCGCTGGTCCTCGGGCGTGAAGCCCCCGCCGACCGCCGTCGCCCACGCATGGGCGGGCAGGGGCTCGGCGCCCACGTGGCGCCGGACGAGCGTCGTGCCGGGCGCGGCGGCGGTCCAGCCGGCCTCGGCGAGGTCGGCGAGCTCGCTGCTCGCGGAACGGGATCCCTGGATGCTCGCGTCGATACGCAGAACGGACATGGCTGCTCCTTTGGCTTGAACGTTCAAGCCAGCATCACACGGTTCGGCTTGAATGTTCAAGTCGGGCCGTACGATGGGCGCGTGACCGACCTTCCTCCGTGGCTCGACCGCGACGAGCGCCACGCCTGGATGTCGCTCATGGCGATGCTCATGAGCCTCCCGCCCGCCATCGACGCCCAGCTCAAGCGGGACAGCGCGCTCAACTTCTTCGAGTACTCGATCCTGTCCCAGCTCTCGGCGCCCCCCAGCCGTCGCGTGCAGATGACGCGGCTCTCCCAGCTGACCGGCGGCTCCTTGTCCCGGCTCTCGCACGCCGCGAGCCGGCTGGAGGAGCGGGGGCTGGTCCGCCGTCACGTGGTCACCGACGAGACGCGGTGCACGGAGCTGGAGCTGACCGACGACGGCATGACGTTCCTCGAGGGCGCTGCGCCCCGTCACGTCCGCGAGGCGCGCCGCCTGGTCCTCGACGTCCTGACGCGCGAACAGGTCCACCAGCTGCGGGACATCGCCCAGGCGATCACCGCGGCGTCGTCGCCCGAGGTCGCCGCGGTGCTCCGCGAGGCCATCGTGGAGTCCGACCTGCTCTGAGCGCACCCGCGCGCTGAACCGCCCACCTCGGGCACCTGACCTGCGGGAGGATGCGGTCGGACGCCGGCGGTCCTTGACCCGCAGGCAGGACGGGGGGCGTGATGGACGGCGACCGCAAGGTCTGGGACGGGCCGGTGCTCCCGGCGCGGACGCCCTACGAGACGCCGACCGGCCTGTTCGTGCTGACCGGCGTGCTCGTCACCCTCGGGGTGGTCCTCGGGTTCCTGCTCTCGGTCGTGGCCACGGGATTCTCCGCCATGTGCACCGACGACTTCGACCCGTCCGACTGCGGCTCGGCGCGGACGAAGGCGATGATCCCGGTCCTCTTCGCGATCGCGGGCGCCGTGGCGTGGGGCGTCGGTTGGGCGCGGCGGAGGGTGCCGAGCGGCATCGTCTGGGCCTGGTGCGGCGTCGTTGCGGGCGTCATCGGGGTGCTGGTCGTCTTCGGCTGAGGGAATCGGGGCGGGTCCGCGCCGGTTGGGCCCGGTGGGCCGCCGCCCGACGGCGACCGACCTGTCGAACCGACCGAGGAGCCACCGTGTCCACCGCGCCCACCACCGCGCCCGCCGTCCCCGTCGTCGACCTCTGGTTCGACCCGGCCTGCCCGTGGGCGTGGATGACGTCGCGCTGGATCACCGAGGTCGCCGAGCGTCGCGAGATGGACCTGCGCTGGCACGTGATGAGCCTGGCGGTGCTCAACGAGGGCCGGGACCTGCCGGAGGACTACCGGCGGCTGATGGACGACGCGTGGGCGCCGGTCCGCGTGCTCGTCGCGGCCGCGCGCGACCACGGCGACAAGGTGCTCGCCCCGCTCTACACGGCGATGGGCACGAGGCGGCACCCGCAGGGCCGCACCGACACCGCGGCGAACATCGCCGAGGCGCTCGAGGAGCTGAGCCTGCCGCCGGAGCTCGCCGCCGTCGGGGCCACGGACGAGGTCGACGACCTGCTGCGCGCCTCGCACGCGGAGGCGATCGCCCTGGTGGGTGACGACGTCGGCACCCCGGTGCTCGCGGTCGACGGCGTCGGCTACTTCGGGCCGGTCGTGTCGCCCGCGCCGACCGGCCAGGCCGCGCTCGACCTCTTCGACGGGCTCGTCGCCATGGCGCGGGTGCCCGGCTTCTACGAGCTCAAGCGCACGCGGACCGTCGGCCCGCAGCTCTGAGCGCCCGCTACCCGCGCGTCGCCTCATAGCGCGCGAGCGCGTCCTCGCGCTCGGCGGCGTGGTCGACGACGCGCTCGGGGTACGCGCGGGCGTACCCGTCGGCGACCGTCCACGGCTCGTGCGCGGACGGGCCGGCGACGTGCGCGAGCTCCGGCACGTACCGGCGCACGTACGCCCCGTCCGGGTCGAACCGGCGGCCCTGCGTGACCGGGTTGAAGATGCGGAAGTACGGCGCGGCGTCGGTCCCCGTGCCGGCGACCCACTGCCAGCCGTGCGAGTTCGACGCGACGTCGCCGTCGCGCAGGTGGCGCATGAACCAGCGGGCACCGTGTGGCCACCACACGTGCAGGTCCTTGACCAGGAAGCTCGCCGTGACCATCCGGACCCGGTTGTGCATCCAGCCGTCGACGAGGAGCTGGCGCATGCCCGCGTCGACGAACGGGTAGCCCGTCCGGCCCTCCTGCCAGGCGGCGAGCCGGGCCGCGGCGGCGTCGTCCCGGTCCGGGTCGTCGTAGGCCATCGCCCGCATGCCCGGGCGCAGATCCGCCCACGCCGACCCCGGGTGGTGCCACAGGACGTCGGCGTAGAACTCGCGCCAGGCCAGCTCGGTGACGAACGTCGTCGCGCCCCTCGACCGGCCCGCCGGGTGCGCGGCGACGTCGGCCAGCAGGGTACGCGGGTGGATCGTGCCGTACTTGAGGTGCGCGGACAGGGCCGACGTCCCCGCGAGGTCGGGCCGGTCGCGGCACTCTGCGTAGTCCTCCAGCCCGTCGGCGAGGAACGCCTCCCAGCGCCGGTGCGCTGCGCGTTCGCTCACCTCGGGCCCGCCCGACGCGCGGGCCGCGCCCGCGCCCGGCAGGACGTCGTCGCCTTCGACGCCGGTCACCCAGCGCAGGCCGCGCGGCACCTCGGCGGGACGCCGCCACCCGTGGTCGCGCCAGGCGCGGGAGAACGGGGTGAACACCTGGTACGGCTGCCCGCTCGTGCCGAACAGGCGACCGGGCGTGACCGCGTAGGGGCTGCCCGTGGCGACCAGCCGCGCGTCGACGTCGTCCAGCGCGCGTTCGACGCGCTCGTCGCGGGCCCGCCCGTACGGCGTCGTCTCCGCGCTGACGTGCACGGACGCGGCGCCGACCTCGCGCGCGAGCGCGGGCACGATCTCCTCCGGCCGGCCCTGACGCACGACGAGCGCGCCGTCGGTCGCCTCGCGCAGCCCGGCCAGCGCCTGGTGCAGGGCGGCCAGCCGTGGGGTCCCGGCGGACGCGAGCAGCGCCGGGTCGGCCACGAACACCGGGACCACCGCGCCGCCGCCGTCGTGCGCTGCGACCAGCGCCGGGTGGTCATGCACCCGCAGGTCGCGGCGCAGCCACAGGACGCTCGTCATGACGGAACGATAGGTGTGGCCGGCGTCGTGCGCCGGTGGTCGCGGGCCGCTCACACCACCAGCCGCAGCCGCCGCTCGGAGACCGCCAGCCGCACGGTCTGCCCCCAGGTCGCAGTGAGCCGGTCGGCCTCGAGCCCGTCGCCGAACACGACGAGCGAGTCGGACTGCACCAGCACCTCGAGCCCCTCGCCCGGGTGCAGGGCGCCCATCGTCAACCCGACGCCCGACGTCGGCGACGGCCACGCCTCGCGCACGAACCAGGCGAGGTCCGCCGAGTCCGCCCCGGGGAGCGGGGCGCCGCCGCGGTCGTGGGCGATCGACGTCGCCCAGCCGGTCGCGCCCGTGCCCGTCGCGACGATCAGGCCCGACGACGACTGCCGCTCGGTCCGGCCGTCGGCCAGCGCGAGGACGTAGCGCGCCGACTGGTGGCTCCGGTGGCCCAGGTACAGGTCGTTGAGCGCGTCGAGCTGCGTGCCGTCGTCGAGCGCGGCGCGGACCATCGCGCGGTCCTGCCAGCGCGCCCTCCCGCCGGCCACCGCCGCGAGCACGGCCGCGACCTGCGCGCTCGCGAACGTCACGAGGACGCCGGGGTTGCGGCCGGGCTCGGGGTCCACGCCCACCACGGGCTGGCCGGCGAGGTACTTCGCCGTGTTCGCGACCAGCCCGTCCGGCCCGACGACGACCACGACGTCCTCCGGCGCGAAGGCGAACCGGTGCAGGTCGGCCCGCTCGACGCCCCCGCGGCGCCAGTCGGCCGGGATGGCCGCCGACGCGTCCCGAAGGGCGTCGTGCAGCGCGTCGTGCCGGGCCTGGACGTCCGCGAGGGTGCGACCGCGCGTGCGCAGGAAGAACTCGACCTGGCCGCGCGTGCCGTGGCGGTCCACGAGCTCGTCCAGCTCGCTGGCCCGGTGGACCACCACGGCGCGGGGAGGGAGCGTCATCGAGACGCCTCCTCACTCGGTGCGCTTGCCGGTCATGCCGGCGAGGACGCCGGTCAGGACGTCGGGGGTGACCGTGAGCTGCCCGACCTCAGGCAGGTGCCCGGCCAGCTCGCGCAGGGCGAGCGTGCGCAGGACCTCGGTCTGCACGTCGGCGAACGCGGCGAGCCGCGCACGCTCGGCGGCGCCCTCGGCCTCGCCCTGGACGCGGACGGCGTCGGCGCTCGCAGTCGCGAGGACGCCCTGTCGCTCGGCCTTGGCGCGGGCCTCGATG
>JAEZZV010000071.1 GCA_023418375.1 Actinomycetes bacterium
GCGATGCGGTCGCCGAGGAGGAAGGGCAGCACGTAGTAGCCGTGCACACGCAGGTGCGCCGGCGTGTAGATCTCGATGCGGTAGCGCGTGCCGAACAGCTCCTCGAGCCGGCGGCGCTCGAAGACGAGCGGGTCGAACGGGCTGAGGAGCGCCCGGCCGGTCGCCGTGCGCGGCAGGCGCGCGTCGCGGTGCAGGTAGGTCGGACGGGCCCAGCCCCGCACGACGACGGGGCGCAGCACGCCGTCCTCCACGAGCTCGGCGACCGCGCGACGCGCGGGGGCGGCCTTGATCCGGAAGTAGTCGGCGAAGCAGCCGACGGTGCCCACGCCGTGCGCCCGCGCACCGATCTCCACGAGTGCGCGGACCGCGTCGTCGTCGGCGGGCTCCGGGGCCGCGAGGACGTCCGGCGGCAGGACGCGGGAGGTGAGGTCGTACCGACGCTCGAAGGCCGCGTTGCGGCCGGCCGAGGTGACGTCACCGGTGAAGAACAGGAGCTCCAGGACCCGCTTGCTCACCGTCCAGTTCCAGCCCCAGTCGGCGCGCTCGCGCGGGTGCTCCGCGGCGTACTCCTCGTGGACCTCGCGGGCCGTCACGGGCCCGCGCTCGGCCACGAGCGCCCGGATCTCGTCGACGAGGCCGGGGTGGGTGCGCAGCACCGACGTCGCCATGCCCCACGCGTGCTCGCGCCAGGCGCGCTGCCGCCACCCCAGGAGGCGGTAGGTCTCCGGCGGCACGAACGACGCCTCGTGCGCCCAGTACTCGACCAGGCGACGCGGGGCGTGGCCGGCGGCCCGGCCGAGGAGTGCAGGGTCGTACGGGCCGAGGCGCGAGAAGGCCGGCATGAGGTGCGCGCGCGCCACGACGTTCACGGAGTCGATCTGGAGGAGCCCCAGGCGGTCGACGACCTGCGCCAGGTGCCGCATCGTCGCCGGTCCCGTGCGCTCGGGACGCGGCCGGGACAGGCCCTGCGCCGCGAGCGCGACGCGGCGCGCCTGGGCGAGGCTCAGGTGCTCGGGCGCGGAAGTCACGCGGGCCATCCTGGCGGCTTGCTCCGACACGCGCCCGAGCCGGCGTTCAGACGGCGTGCGCGCTGATCGAGACCGGGGTGTCGAGCCGGATCACGCCGTAGCTCCACCCGCGGCGCCGGTAGGCGACGGACGGGAGCGAGGTCTCGGCGTCGACGAACAGGAAGAAGTCGTGCCCGACCATCTCCATCTCGTAGAGCGCGTCGTCGAGGGTCATCGGCTGGGCCGTGTGGAGCTTCTCGCGGATGACGATGGGCGAGTCGCCGAGCATCTTCTCGACGGCGCCGTCCGCGGTGACGGTCACGTCGGTGGCGGGCTCGGGCTCGCCGGCGAGCTCCACCGCCTCGGCCGCGCGCACCTCGACCGGTGTCAGCGGTCCGCCGCGATGGTCCTTGCGCCGGTCGCGCGCGCGGCGCAGCCGCTCCATGAGCTTCGTCATGGCGATGTCGAGGGCGGCGTACGGATCGTCTGCCATGGCCTCTGCGCGGATCACGGGGCCCTTGCCGCGTACGGTCAGCTCGACGCGCTCGCAGATCTCGGACAGTCGGGGGTTCTTCTCGTGCGTGACCTCGACGTCCACCCGCTGCGCGCGCGGCGCGAGCTGGGCGATCTTGCTGAGCTTGTCCTCGACGTGGCGGCGGAACCGCTCGGGAACCTCGGTGTGGCGGCCGACGACGACGATCTCCATGGCTGACCTCCTAGTGCAGGACGGGCGTGCCGTCCGACGGGACCTGGATCACTCACAGGTGGGGACGCGGTGTGGGCACCACCTCCTCCCGCAGGTCTCTGCGGCACCGGTCGGCGGTCCGGGGGATGCACCGTCCGGTCGTCAGCTACCACGACCGTAACCCGGAACTGCGGGCAGGTGAAGCCGCGCGGCGTCACCACGGGCGCGTGTCACCCACAGATTCACCCCGGGCCACCGCGGCGCCCCGCCCGCGCCGTCGACGGCCCGGGATCGGGCCGCCGCGGGCCGTCAGCGAAGGCGCACGTCGAGGGCGGGGACCCCCGCCTCGAGGGAGAACGGGGCGCTGTCGCCGCCGGCACGCACGGCGTAGTCGCCGAGCCAGCCCTGCACCGTGAGCCGACCCTCGGCGTCGGTGCGCATCGTCGTCGGCGCGAGCCACCACTCCCCCTTCACGAGGCCCCGCAGGGCGTCGTACGAGGGCTTGGGGGTGCCGTCCTTGCGGACGAACCCGCCGGGTGCGCCGAGCCACATGCCGTCGTCGGACAGGCCCCAGTAGGTGATGTTCTGCACGGCCGGGTGCGACAGGAGCGTGCGGTAGTGCCGCTCGACCTCGTCGGCCTGCCGCGCCTCGCCGTCCGGGGTCGAGGGCCAGTCGGGGATCTGGTAGTCGTTGAGGTCGACGATCTCCTCGGGCATGACGTGCCCGCTCAGGAGCGTGGACTCGGTGAAGTGGATCGGCAGCCCGTAGCGGGAGAAGCGCTCGAGGATCCGCAGCGTCTTCTCCTCACCCCAGTAGCCCTGGTGCATGTGGCTCTGCAGGCCGAGGACGTCGACCTGGATGCCCGCCTCGAGCACCGCCTCGATGAGGCATTCGTAGGCCGTGGACATGTCGAAGTCGTTGAGGAGCAGCGTCGCGTGCGGGTTGGTGGCGCGTGCCTCCTCGAACGCGAGCCTGATGGTCGCGACGCGGCCGATGTGGTGCGCGAGCCGCGTGATGCCGTTGTCGCCGTTGGCGAACACCGGCATGATCACGACCTCGTTGATCGCGTCCCAGGTGTCGACCAGACCGGCGAAGTCGGCGACGTCGCGCCGGATCCGCTCGCGCTGCACGCGCTCGACCTCGTCGACCGGCAGGTCGAGCAGCCAGGACGGCTGCACCGTGTGCCACACCAGGGGGTGGCCCTTGAGCGCCACGCCGCGGTCGCGGAACCACTCGGCGGTCCGGCGGATCCGCTCGGTCTGGGGGGCGCCACGCCGCGGCTCGAACCGGCCCCAGTAGAACGGCAGCGTGGCCGTGTTGAAGACGTCGAGCCAGAGGTCGGCGAGCCGCTCGAGCGCCTCGAGGGACGCTCCCCCGAAGGTCTCGACGTCGTCGTCCGGGTGCGGGGTGGTCTCGCCGTTGGCCAGCGGGACGAAGTCGAACCCGATGTTGCCGAACTGGAACGCGTGGCGGGTCTGCTCGACGGTGACCTCGGTGTCCGTGAGCGGCGCGCCGCTCGCGTCGCGGACGGTGACCCGGGCGCGGGTGGCCCGGTGCGCGAGGCTCGGGTCGGGCGTGTACGACGTCGGGGGGAACGGGCGGCTCATGGAGACCTCCTGGGTGACCTGACCAGCCTGCCACCGCTGACGTGGGGACACTCGGTGCACCGCGGGCTGCTCGCGGGATCGAATCGTTCCGATCCTAGCCCGACGCGGGTGTCCCCCGCGCCTGCGCCGGACCGGGCGTGGCGGCGAGCACCACCGCGCCGACGACGAGCGCCCCCGCCTCCTCGAGCGCCGTCCGACAGGCGGCGAGCGTGCTGCCGGTCGTCACGACGTCGTCGACCAGCAGCACGACGCGCCCCACGCCGCCCGGCGCCCGCACCGCGACCGAGCCCGCCGCGTTCCGCGCCCGCGACCGCGCCCCCAGGCCCACCTGGTCGCGCCGCCTCCGACGCCTCAGCAC
>JAEZZV010000076.1 GCA_023418375.1 Actinomycetes bacterium
GATCGAGCGCCTCGGCGCGGTCGCGGTGGTGACCGTGGGCGCCGTCGGGCCCGGGGTCCCGGCGGACGTCGCCGAGGTGCCCGCCCCGGCGGACGACGACGACCTCGCTGCGCTGGTCGGGCGCGACCTGCCGCGGGTGCCGGTCGGTGCGAACGAGACGGGCACCGGCGACGTCGTCGCCGTCGCCGCGCTCGACCGCACCGCCCCGACGCTGCTCACGACGGACGTCCCGCCGACGGACGCCCCCCTGACCGACCCCGCACCCGCCGTGAAGGCCGGGACGCCGTCGCCCACGCCGACGCCGCCCGACGCCGCCTCCGCAACTGAGCCGACCCTCCCGCGGACCGAGCACCCGGTGGCACCGGACGACGGGCTCGTCCTGTACACCGGCGACCCCACGGAGCTCGCCGCCGTCGCGACCGTGCGGGCGGCCGGCGTCGAGGTCCTCGAGGTCCTCGCCGGGGACCCGCGCGTCGACCCGGCCGTCGTGCGCGCCATGGCCGCGGCGGACCCGGGGACCGTCGTCGGGATCAGCCCCGCGTTCGGCACCGCGGAGGACCTCGCGTGGAAGGCCGCGACCGCGGCGACGGGCGTCGAGCTGCCCGGCGGCGGCCAGGTCGTGGTCAGGGGGCCGGCCACGGGACGCCGCATGGTCGCGATGTACGGCTCGCCGGGCATCCCCGCGCTGGGCATCCTCGGCGAGCAGGACGTGCCTGCGAGCATCGCGCGCGTCCGGGGGATCGCCGCGGAGTACCAGGCGCTGACGTCCGACGTCGTGGTCCCGGCCTTCGAGATCATCGTGACGATCGCCGACCGGCCCGCCGGCGCGGACGGCAACTACTCCAACGAGCTGCCCGCCGAGTCGTTCGTGCCGTGGGTCGAGGCCGCGCTGGAGGCCGGCGTGTACGTCGTCCTGGACCTCCAGCCCGGGCGCACGGACTTCGTCACGCAGGCGCGGCTGTACGAGTCGCTGCTGCGGTACCCGAACGTCGGGCTCGCGCTCGACCCCGAGTGGCGGCTCGGCCCGGACCAGGTGCACCTCACCCAGATCGGGTCCGTCGGCGTGGACGAGGTGAACGCGGTCGGCGACTACCTCTCCGAGCTCACGCGCACGCACCACCTGCCGCAGAAGCTGCTGGTCGTGCACCAGTTCATGCAGCGCATGGTCGACGGCCGCGAGCGCCTCGACACCTCCGACCCGGCCGTCCAGGTGCTCATCCACGTGGACGGCCAGGGCAGCCAGGGCGCCAAGGCGGGCACCTGGGCGACCATGCTGCAGGGCGCCCCCGCGAACGTCGTCTGGGGCTGGAAGAACTTCCTCGACGAGGACGCCCCGATGGCGACGCCCCAGCAGACGTACCAGGTGCAGCCGCTGCCGCACTTCGTCAGCTACCAGTGAGCGGACGGGCCGGCTCGGTCGCGCCGGCCCGCGGCGGTCACCGGATCAGACGGGCACGCGCTCCTGCTGCGGGATGAAGGGGAGGAAGACCCGCTCGGTCGCCAGCTGGCTCGCCATGGCGGCGAGACGCGCGAGGATCTCGGGAGAGAGGGTGGGCTGGGTCGACGAGATGTCGCCGACGCGGGGGTCGTAACCAGCCGGCTCGCACATGGCAGCCATCCTTCGTTCGGTAGCCCGGCTGACCTGCGTGGGTCCCGTGGCTTTGCGTCCCCGCCTTGCGACGGGTTTGCCGTTATCGCTGACGTGACGAGCGTACGACAGGCGTGTGAACGCGCACAGGGGTGTGCACCCGTTCTCCGCAACCGGAGCAGAGTTTTTCACCCGCTCAGGGGTGCGTCGCTCACCCGGACGGAGCAGTCGACCCCTCATCGCGGCGCCGCGCCGGCCGATGGGGAGGCGTTCGCCGTCGTCGAGGGGAGTCCCCGGGTGGAGGCCGTCGCCGCCATCGGCCAGCGGATCGCCGTGATCCAGAGCCGGATCGGGCAGGTCAGCGCGCCCTCCGCTGCGTTCGAGCAGGTGCTGGGCGAGGCGGTCGTCGCCGAGCTGCGCGGCGCCCCGACGAGCGCCGTGTACGGCGCGGGCTACGTCCTGCCCCCGGGCTTCGCGACCGGCGCGTCCGCCGTCGGCTCCGGCAAGGACCGCGTGGACGCCAAGGGCGTCCCGAACGAGCTGAAGACCTACGGCAACGGGCGCGTGCCCGAGTCCGCCCTGAGCACCGTCGCGGGCACCTCGCACACGCTGTGGGAGCCAGCGGCGCGCTCCCTCGAGGCGCTGCGCTCGGCGGCCGCCGCCGACGGCGTGACGATCGGGATCACCGACTCCTACCGGAGCTACGACACGCAGGTCGACCTCGTCGGCCGCAAGGGCCTGTACTCGCAGGGCGGGCTCGCCGCCGCGCCGGGCACGAGCATGCACGGCTGGGGCGTGGCGCTGGACCTCCAGCTCGACAGCGCCGCGCAGGCGTGGATGCGGCAGAACGGCGGCCGCTTCGGATACGTGGAGAACGTCCCGCGCGAGCCGTGGCACTGGCAGTACGTGCCTAGCTACTGACCCACCGACGCGGGACCGGACGGCCCGCACGGGAGCGGACGGCCGACGCCGGCAGACACGACCAGCGCCGGGACGGACAGGGACCTGTCCACCCCGGCGCCGGGTGTCGACGTCGACGGAGGTGGTGGCGCGGACCGGGTCAGATGACCGCGACGGAGACGCGGCCCGTGCCGTAGCCGGTGACGTTGAGCTCCATGTCGAGCCGGCGCACGTAGGCGGTGACCCACTTGGCGACGTCGGGCGGCAGGACCTCGCGGGGCGCGTAGGCCTCGTACAGGCGCACGTGCGGCGCGTTCGCGTTGTTGAACAGGGACGCGGCGACGTTCAGCACCTCGGCGGTGTTGTCGTACAACGCCGGCGTGATCAGGCCCTGCTCGACCGCCTCCCGCGCACCGGCGGCCGGGAGCAGCGCGATGGCCGCACCGACGTGGCAGGCGAGCGCGAGGTCCATGACGATGAGCGAGCGGAGCTTGAGCATGTCGTCGACGTAGACGCCCACGACGGCACCCGGGTGCTGGCCGGGGTCGATCATGCCCGTGCCGAGCACGGCGTCGACGTCGCGGCCGAGCAGGCCCTCGAGGAGCTCTCTGACCTCGAGGGCGGCGGGCAGTGGCGTGGCGTTCATCAGGGTCACTCCAGGAAGGGATCGATCGTCTCTCGGAAGACTTCGGCAGTGAACGGCTTGGCGATGAGGAAGAGCGCACCGGCCTGCTCGGCCTGCTTGCGCATCTCGGGCGAGCCCTCCGACGTCACGAAGGCGAACGGGACGTCGCTGCCCTGCGCGCGCAGGGCACGCAGCAGCTCGATGCCGGTCATCTCGGGCATGTTCCAGTCCGACAGCACGAAGTCCGGCTGCAGGGACGCGACCATCTCGAGCGCGGCGGCGCCGTCGGGGGCCTCGGTGATGTCCCACCAGTCGTAGCCCGCCTGACGCAGCGTGCGGATGACGATCTGCCGCATGACGCGGCTGTCGTCGGCGATCAGGACCTTCATCGGGTCCACCTCCTCCGGGGTCGATGACGGTGGGCGGGCGGGAACGGCCGGGTCACGGCATGTTCCACAGGCTGATGACGAGGGAGCGGCCGCGCCAGTCGAGCGCGACGCTGTGCAGCAGCCCGCCGTCGGTCGGGGGGCGGTCCTTGCCGACCTCGGGCAGCGTGAGCACGCTGTGGTCGGGCGCGAGCGACTTCACGTTGCCGCCGACCACGTTGGCCACCTCACCGAAGGCGTCCACGATGTCAGCGTGGCCCACGGGGTCGTCCGGCGCGAGACCCAGTAGCGCCCGGGTGACCTCCACCGCCGTCGTGTGCTCGGTGGTGAGCAGCACGCGGCCACTCATCGGGCCCTGCACGTCCACCCACGCGAACAGCTCGTCGACCGGCGTCGGGGCGGCACCCTCCCACCGGCGCACGAAGCCGGGCTCGCCGTCGATCATCGCGGCGAACACCTCTGTGGCGATCTCGTACACCGGGTCGGTGCCCTCGAACACCTGGCTGTCGATCTCGAAGCTCATGCGGACTCCTCCAGTTCGACCAGCCCGAGGAGCTGGAGCTTGTCCCGGATCGCGTCCGGGGTGAACGGCTTGATGAGGTACTCGTGCGCGCCCGCGGCGAGTGCCCGGACGATCTGCGCCTGCTCGCTCTCGGTCGTCACCATCATCAGCGTGACGTCGCGCCACCTGCGCTCGCGCCGGACGGCGGTGACAAAGCTCAGCCCGTCGAGGACCGGCATGTTCCAGTCCACGCAGGCGAGGTCGACCTCGAGACCGGCGTTCATGGCGTCCAGCGCCTGCTGCCCGTCCGCGGCCTCGGTGACCTCGAACCCCATCGGGGTGAGGATGCCTGTGACGATCCTGCGCATCGTGCGGGAGTCGTCGATGACGAGTGCCTTCATGCTGCCCTCCGCGACTGGGGACGGTAGACGGCTCCACGACCGACGGGGACTCGCTCCCACGTGTCGTCGATGCCCATGGTGGTCTCGGCGGCGCCGAGCAGGAGGTAGCCCCCGGGACGCAGGGCCCCCGCGACCCGGCGGAGCACCTCCTGCTTCGTCGCCAGGTCGAAGTAGATGAGGACGTTGCGCAGGAACACGACGTCGAACGGCCCGCCCACGGGGACGGACTCCAGGAGGTTGTGCCGGGCGAAGCTCACCTGGGCGCGCAGCCCGGCGGCGACCTCCCACTCGGCCCCGACGCGCGTGAAGTGCCGCACGAGCATCGGCGCGGGCAGGCCGCGGTTCACCTCGAGCTGGCTGTAGCGGGCCCGCTTGGCGCGGTCGAGCATCTCGGCGGACAGGTCCGTGGCGAGGATGCGCACCCGACCCGCGGGCAGCACGTCCGCCAGGGCCATCGCGATCGAGTACGGCTCCTGGCCGCTCGAGCACGCCGCGGACCAGATGCGCAGCGTCGGGTCCGGCATGATGCTCCGGCGCGAGGTGATCTCGGGCACGATGTGGTCGGTCAGCGCCCGGAACGGCTGCGCGTCACGGAACCACGAGGTCTCGTTGGTGGTCAGCGCGTCCACGATCGACTCGAGGTGCTCCGGCCGCGAGGTCGTGCGCAGCGCCCGCAGGTAGGCGTCGACGTCGGCCGCGGCGGCGGCGCGCGCGAGCGGCAGCAGCCGGCCCTCCACCAGGTACTCCTTGCCCGTCTCGAGCACGATGCCGCTGCGACGGCGCACCAGCTCCGCGACGAAGGCGAAGCTCTCGGCAGTGATGCTCACGCCGCACCACCTCCCCGCCGGCGGGTCGGATCCGACCCACCCGCCACCTCACGGCCGCCGGCCCGCGTCACCGCTCGTGCGACCGCAGGCGCGACCTCGTCCAAGGGCAGCACCGCGTGGGCTCCCGGCCCGGTCGCGACGGCGCCCGGCATGCCCCAGACCACACTCGTCTCCTCGTCCTGGACCATGACCCGGCCACCCGCGGCCAGGATCTTCTCGACGCCCCCGCGTCCGTCCGAGCCCATCCCCGTGAGCACGACGGCCAGCTGATCCCCCCCGAACGCCGACGCGGCGGACTCGAAGAGCACGTCCACCGACGGGCGGCAGTAGTTGACGGGCGGGCCCTGGTGCAGGCGGGTCCGCACGGTGGTGCCCGAGCGCACGATCTCCAGGTGCTGGTCGCCCGGCGCGATGTAGACGGTGCCCGGCGCGAGCAGCTCGCCGCCGGCGGCCTCGACGACGGTGCTCGGTCCGAGCCGGTCGAGACGCGCGGCGAGCTGCTTCGTGAAGACGGGCGGCATGTGCTGCACGACGACGACCGGCACCGGCAGCGGCGTCGCGAGGCCGCGCAGCACGTGCGAGAGCGCCTCGGGCCCGCCGGTGGAGGACCCGACGACGACGGCGCGGACGGTGCCGCGCTCCGGCGTCGGGAGCATCTTGATCGCCGAGGCCGGGCGCGAGGACACCTTCGTCGCAGCGGCGCGCGGCGAGGGGGCCAGCGCCGCGTGGCGCGGACCTGCGAGGGCGATGATGCGCGGCACGAGGTCGTTCGCGACGCGCGTCACGGCCTCGCCGACGCTGCCGTGGCCGCTGGGCTTGGTCACGTAGTCGGTCGCGCCGGCGGCCAGCGCGTCGAGGGTGGCGGCCGCGCCGCGCTCGGTCAGCGTGGAGAACATGATGACCGGCATGCGGTGACCGGCCCGGCGCAGCGCCCGCACGGTCGAGATGCCGTCCATGATGGGCATCTCGATGTCCATCGTGACGACGTCGGGCTTCAGCTGTTCGACCTTGGACAGGGCGATCTGGCCGTTCGCGGCCACGCCGACGACCTCGATGCCCTCGGTGTCCTCGAGGGCGAGCGTGACGAGGCGTCGGACGACGACGGAGTCGTCGACCACGAGCACGCTGATCGGTGGCACGGGCCCTCCTGGGCGGACGTCGGGGTGCGTCGTCCTCACGGACATCTGCACGTGGATCTGATCGGCCGCCGGGAGGGCTTCGTGAGCCCTCCCGGCGGCTCTCCCGTTGGCTGGTGGCACACCCGCCGGGGTATTCAGTACCGGAACGCCTGGACGCGGTCGCGGAGGTCCTCGGACATCCGCGCGAGCTCGCGGATGGACTCCTCCATGCGCTCCAGCACCTCGGTGGTGGACTGGGCGGAGGTGGCCACGCCGGTGATGTTGACGGCGATCTCCCCGGCACCGGTCGCGGCCTCGGTGACCCCGCGGCTCATCTCGTTGGTGGTGGCGGTCTGCTCCTCCACCGCCGAGGCGATGGTCATCTGGTAGTCGTTGATCGAGGCGATGATCGCCGCGATCTGACCGATCGCGGCGACCGCACCGTCGGTGTCGGCCTGGATCGCCTGCACCCGCTGGGAGATGTCCTCGGTCGCCTTCGCGGTCTCCTGCGCCAGCTCCTTGACCTCACCGGCCACCACCGCGAAGCCCTTACCGGCCTCAC
>JAEZZV010000113.1 GCA_023418375.1 Actinomycetes bacterium
GGGGCCCCCCTCCCCCACCCCGACGCCGTGACCGCGGCCCTGCCCGGCACGGCCCTCGTCTGGGCCGAGTCGCCCACGAACCCCATGCTCGAGGTCGCGGACCTGCCCGCCGTGGTCACCGCAGCGCACGAGGCCGGTGCGCTCGTCGCCGTCGACAACACCTTCGCGACACCGCTCGGGCAGCGGCCGCTGACCTTCGGCGCCGACGTCGTCGTGCACTCGGTGACCAAGGCCCTGGCGGGGCACTCGGACGTGGTCCTCGGGGCGGCCGTCACGGCCGACCCCGGCCTGCGCGCGCGGCTGGACGCCTACCGGCGCACCCACGGCGCGATCGCGGGGCCGTGGGAGGTGTGGCTCGCGCTGCGCGGCCTCCGTACGCTCGCGCTGCGTGTCGAGCGCGCGCAGGCGAACGCGCAGGTGCTGGCCGAGCGGCTGGCCGCGCACCCCGACGTCCTCGAGGTCCGCTACCCCGGCCTGCCGGACAACCCGGGCCACGCGCTGGCCACGCGGCTGCTGGACGGCTACGGCGCGATCATCGGTGTGCGGCCGGCCGGCGGCGCGACGGCCGCGGACCGGGTCGTGGCCGCCGTGCGCCTGTGGGTGCCGGCGACGTCGCTCGGCGGCGTGGAGAGCATGCTCGAGCGGCGTCGGCGGTTCGCCACCGAGTCCGCGACCGTCCCGGAGGACCTCCTGCGCCTCTCGGTGGGCATCGAGGACGTCGAGGACCTCTGGCAGGACCTCGAGGGCGCCCTGCGCGCCGCTCACGACGCTCGGGAGTGAACCGTGGCTGCCCTGCTGTACTCGGCCCTGTGCTCGCTGGACGGGTACGTGGCGGACGAGACCGGCGGCTTCGACTGGGCGACCCCTGACGCCGAGGTGCACGCTGCCGTCAACGACGTCCACCGCCCGGTGGGCCGGCTCCTGCTCGGCCGCCGGACCTACGAGGTGCTCCGCGTCTGGGACGACGCGGTTCCGGCGACGGCGGCCGAGGCTGACCACCAGGCGCTGTGGCGGGGCGCCGACAAGGTGGTGCACACGACGTCGACCGCGCCGGACCTCGGCCCGCGGGCGCGGTCGTCCCCGCGGTTCGACCCCGAGGACGTCGCGCGCGTCAAGGAGTGGGCGGACCGGGACCTCATGGTGGGCGGCCCGCGGCTCGCGGCCGAGGCGTTCGCCGCGGGGCTCGTGGACGGCGTGCACCTGTTCGTGTTCCCGGTCGCCGTGGGGGGCGGGTTGCCGGCGCTGCCCCGCGGGCAGCGCGTCGACCTCGCCCTGGTCGGCGAGCGCCGCTTCGCCTGCGGCGTCGTGCACCTCGCCTACCGCGTGCGCCGCTGACGGCGCCGGGCCGGCCACGCTCAGGACGAGCTCTTGGCTTGCACTCCCTCGGCCTTGCGCGGTCGGTTGAGCAGGAGCTCGGGGAGCCGCTCGATCGGCAGGCCGTGGTGCAGGACCTGCACGACCGCCTCGGTGATCGGCATCTCGACGCCGACGCTCTGGGCGAGCTCGAGCACCGAGGCGGACGTCTTGACGCCCTCAGCCGTGCCGCCGGTGGCCGCGATGGCCTCCTCGAGGGTCTTGCCCTGCCCCATGTGCACGCCGAGCGTGTGGTTGCGCGACAGCGGCGAGACGCACGTCGCGACGAGGTCGCCCATGCCCGCGAGGCCCGCGAACGTCTCAGCGTCCGCGCCGAGCGCCAGCCCGAGCCGCGTCATCTCGACGAGGCCCCGCGTGATCACGGTCGCCGTCGTGTTCGTGCCGTACCCGGTGCCCTGAGCGATGCCGACCGCGACGGCGATGACGTTCTTGACCGCCCCGCACAGCTCGACGCCCACGACGTCGCTGTTCGTGTAGGGCCGGAAGTAGGAGCTCGCGCACGCGTGCGCGACGAGATCCGCCGTCGCCGCGCTGCGTGAGGCGACCACGGTCGCCGTCGGCTGGTGCTCGGCGATCTCCCGCGCGAGGTTCGGGCCCGAGATGACCGCCACGCGCGCCTCGGGCAGCCGCAACGCCTCGCGGACGACCTCGCTCATCCGCCGGTGCGACGTCAGCTCGACGCCCTTGATGAGCGACACGACCACGGCGTCCGGCTCGACCAGGTCCGCGAGCGGCGCGATGGCCGAGCGCACGACCTGCGCCGGGATGGCGACGGCGACGACCTGGGCGCCCGCGAGCGCCTCGGCTGCGTCGGTCGTCGCCCGGACGCCCTCGGGGAGCGTGACGCCTGGCAGGTAGGTGGTGTTGCGACGCACGGTGGTGATCTCGGCGCACACATTCTCGTCGATGCCCCACAGGGTCACCGGGCAGCCCGCGTCGGCGAGGACGCCTGCGAACGTGGTGCCCCAGGCCCCCGTGCCCAGGACGGCGGCGCGCGGCCGGTCGGCGGCGGGTGTGCTCACGTGCGGTCCTCTCCTCGTCGCCACACGAACCGCTCGGCGGGCGCCCGCTCACCGCGGATCTCCTCGAGCAGGCCGGTGATCGCATCCATCACCCGCTCGGTCGCCTCGCGCAGCGTGGCGGCGTCCTGCGGGCGGTCGTACAGGTCCGACAGGTCCACGGGCGGGCCGGCCACCACCGTCACCGTCTTCCGCGGGACCGGCTTGAGCAGCTTCCCGTACCGGGCGAGGAGCCGGTGCGCGCCCCACTGGGCGATCGGCACCACCGGGGCGCGCGTCGTCAGCGCGAGGCGCGCGACACCCGTCTTCCCGGCCATCGGCCACATGTCCGGCTCGCGCGTCAGCGTCCCCTCGGGGAAGACGACGACGCACTCCCCCGCCTCGATGGCGGCGACCGCGCCCCGGAGGGAGTCGGCGGCCTTGGCCGAGCCGCGGTGCACCGGGACCATCCCCGAGGACCGCAGGACGGCGCCGAGCCCCGGGACACGGAACAGCGACTCCTTGGCCAGGACCCGCCCCGCGAAGCCGTTGTCGTACAGGTAGTGCGCCGTGGTCACGGGGTCGACCTGCGTCACGTGGTTCACCGCGGCGATGAAGCCCGTGTCGCGCGGGAGGTTCTCCACACCGCTCCACCGCTGACGCGTGGTCGCGAAGAGCAGCGGTCGCAGGATGCGTGCCACGACGCGGTACGTACGGTTCGAACGCGGGGGCGGCGGCACGGGAGCCGATGCTACCCGGGCACCGCGCGTCGGGCGTCACCGCCCACGGCGGCGGCGCAGGGGGTCAGTCGCGGTCGAAGTCGGCGCCCAGCGCCGCCAGCTTGTCCGTGAAGTTCTCGTAGCCGCGGTCGATGAGCCCGATGCCTGCCACCCGGGACGTGCCCTTGGCCGTGAGCGCCGCGATGAGGTGCGAGAAGCCCCCGCGCAGGTCCGGCACCTCGATGTCGGCCGCGACGAGCGGCGTCGGGCCGGAGATCACGGCCGAGTGGTAGAAGTTCCGCTGCCCGAACCGGCACGGGTGGCCGCCGAGGCACTCGCGGTAGACCTGGATCGTCGCACCCATCCCACGCAGGGCGTCGGTGAAGCCGAACCGGTTCTCGTACACGGTCTCGTGCACGATCGACAGCCCGCTGGCCTGCGTGAGGGCCACGACGAGCGGCTGCTGCCAGTCCGTCATGAAGCCGGGGTGCACGTCGGTCTCCAGGACGATCGAGGTCAGCTCGTGGCCCGGGTGGAAGAAGCGGATGCCCTCGTCGTGCACCTCGAAGCCGCCGCCCACCTTGCGGAAGGTGTTGAGGAAGGCCGTCATCTCGGGCTGCCGCGCGCCGAGCACGTCGATGTCCCCGCCCGTGGCGAGCGCCGCCGAGGCCCACGACGCGGCCTCGATGCGGTCGGGCAGGGACGTGTGGCGGTACCCCGCCAGGCGCTCGACGCCCTCGATCCGGATCACACGGTCGGTGTCGACCGAGATGATCGCGCCCATCTTCTGGAGGACGTTGATGAGGTCCATGATCTCGGGCTCGATCGCGGCGCCGGCGAGCTCGGTGACCCCCTCCGCGCGGACGGCCGTCAGGAGCAGCTGCTCGGTGGCCCCGACGCTCGGGTACGGCAGCGCGATCTTGGTGCCCTGGAGCCGGCGGGGCGCGGTGATGTGGATGCCGTTCTCGCGCTTGTCCACGACGGCGCCGAACTGGCGCAGGATGTCGAGGTGGAAGTTGATCGGCCGGTCGCCGATCCGGCAGCCGCCGAGGTCGGGGATGAACGCCTCGCCGAGACGGTGCAGCAGGGGGCCGCAGAAGAGGATCGGGATCCGGCTCGAACCCGCGTGCGCGTCGATGTCGGCGACGTGCGCGCTCTCGACGTCGGTGGGGTCCAGGCGCAGGACGCCCGCCGCGTCGTCGCGGTCGACGCGTACGCCGTGCAGCTCCAGGAGGTCCCGCACGATCTCCACGTCGCGGATCCCCGGCACGTTGCGGAGCTCGCTGGGGCCCTCGCCGAGGAGCGAGGCGACCATCGCCTTGGAGACGAAGTTCTTGGCCCCTCGCACGGTGATGGAGCCCTTGAGCGGCGCGCCCCCGTGCACGTGCATGACGTCAGACATGCCCCCATCGTCGCCCACGTTCGCCCCCCGCGTCACACAGGCACCCCGGGCGGCGGGATCCGCGGTCCCGGAGCGGCCCGTCGTCGGCGGTGTCGGTGCCGCGACCTAGCGTCGGCGCATGCGACTGGGATTCCTCGGCAGCTACGGCAGTGCAGCGCAGACGGTCCGGCTCGCGGTCGCCGCGGAGGAGGCCGGCTGGGACGGCTTCTTCACCTGGGACGGGGTCTCGCTGACCGGCTCCTCGGGCTGGGACGTCGCCGCCGAGGCGGGCATCGACATCTGGGACCCGTTCGTGATCCTCGGTGCGGTCGCCACGCAGACGTCGCGCCTGCGGCTCGGCGCGCTCGTGTTCGCGCCGGCCCGGCGGCAGCCCTGGCAGCTGGCCCGGGAGGTGCTCACCGTCGACCACCTCTCCGGCGGACGGCTCGTGCTCCCGGTGGGGATCGGCGCGGCAGAGGACGCCGCCGTGTCGGGCGTCCGCGGCGGCCCGCGCACGGCGCGCGAGCGCGCCGACGCCCTGGACGAGGCGCTCGGCTTCCTCGATCGCGCCTGGTCGGGTGAGGTCTTCTCGCATGCCGGCGAGCACTTCGGGATCGACGACGTGCAGTTCCTCCCGCGCCCGGTGCAGCGCCCTCGCGTACCCGTCTGGCCCGTCGGTGTGTGGCCCGCACCCAGGTCGATGCGCCGGGCCGCACGCTGGGACGGCGTCCTCCTGCAGCGGCGCGGCTCGGCGGGCGATGCGGGTCCCTGGCGGCCGCAGGAGGTAGCCGACGCCGTCGCGTGGCTCCGTGACGAGCGTGCGCGGTCGCGCGCCGAAGGCGCTCCGGTCGTCGAGCACGTCGACGTGGTGCTCGACGGCCCGCTGCCTGCCGACCGACGGGAGGCGCGTGCCCTCGTCGAGGCCTACGCCGAGGCGGGCGCGACGTGGTTTGTCGCGTCCGACTGGGAACCGGCGTCCGCGACACCCGAGGCACAGCTCGAGCGAGTGCTCTCCGGTCCGCCCCGCTGACCCGCGTCCCGGAGCGGACGGCCGATCACGTCGCCGACGGGCGCGCGAGCTCCACCGGGACGCCGGCGGGACGGGCCGCCTTCACCTCGACCTTGGGCAGGTGCTTGGCCGGCAGCGTCCGGGGCCGCCACGACGCGCGGTGCTCCTCGAACTCCGTGATGTCGCCCTCGTGCTGCAGCGTCAGGCCGATGTCGTCGAGGCCCTCCATGAGGCGCCAGCGCGTGTAGTCGTCCACCTGGAGCGCGACCGTGACGTCGGCGCAGCGGACCTGCTTGCCCACCAGGTCGACCGTGACCTCGGTACCCGGCGTGGTCTCGAGGATCTTCCAGATCAGCTCGATGTCCTCCTGCGCGAGCTGCGCCGCGAGGAGGCCCTGCTTGCCGGAGTTGCCGCGGAAGATGTCCGCGAAGCGCGACGAGAGCACGGCCTTGAAGCCGTAGTCCTTGAGCGCCCAGACGGCGTGCTCGCGAGACGAGCCCGTGCCGAAGTCGGGCCCGGCGACGAGGACCGACCCGCCCGCGTAGGGGGCCTGGTTCAGGACGAAGGCCGGGTCGTTGCGCCACGCCGAGAACAGCCCGTCCTCGAAGCCGGTGCGCGTGACCCGCTTGAGGTACACGGCGGGGATGATCTGGTCGGTGTCGACGTTGCTGCGCCGCAGCGGGACGCCGACACCGGTGTGCTCGGTGAACTTCTCCATGGCGGGCTCCTCAGGCGCTGACGGGGGCGGGCAGGGGCGAGCCGTCCGGGGCGTCCTCGATGCCGAGGTCGCCGACCGACGACAGCGTGCCGCGCACGGCGGTGGCCGCGGCGACGAGCGGCGAGACGAGGTGGGTGCGCCCGCCCTTGCCCTGCCGGCCCTCGAAGTTGCGGTTGGACGTGGACGCCGCGCGCTCGCCCGGGGCGAGCTGGTCGGGGTTCATGCCGAGGCACATGGAGCAGCCCGCGTTGCGCCACTCGGCCCCGAACTCGGTGAAGATCCGGTCCAGGCCCTCGGCCTCGGCCTGCAGGCGGACGCGCGCCGACGAGGGGACGACGAGCACGCGCACCGAGTCGGACTTGCGCCGGCCCTGGAACACCTTGGCGACCTGCCGCAGGTCCTCGATCCGGCCGTTGGTGCACGACCCGATGAAGACCGTGTCGACCGCGATGTCCCGCAGCGGCGTGCCGGGGGTCAGTCCCATGTACTCCAGGGCGCGCTCGGCGGCGATCCGCTGCGTCTCGTCGGCGATCTCCGCGGGGTTCGGCACACGAGCCGACAGCGGCAGGCCCTGGCCGGGGTTGGTACCCCAGGTGACGAACGGCTCGATGTCTGCGGCGTCGAGGACGACCTCGGCGTCGAAGACGGCGTCGTCGTCGGTGCGCAAGGTGCGCCAGTACTCGACGGCAGCGTCCCAGTCCGCGCCGTCGGGGGCGTGCGGGCGGCCCTTGAGGTAGGCGAACGTCGTCTCGTCGGGGGCGATCATGCCCGCGCGGGCGCCGGCCTCGATCGACATGTTGCAGATCGTCATCCGGGCCTCCATGGACAGGCGCCGGATGGCCTCACCGCGGTACTCCAGGACGTAGCCCTGGCCGCCGCCGGTCCCGATCTTCGCGATGATCGCCAGGATGATGTCCTTGGCGGTCGCGCCGTGCGGCAGCGACCCGTCGACGGTGATCGCCATCGTCTTGAACGGCTGGAGGGGCAGCGTCTGGGTGGCCAGCACGTGCTCGACCTCGCTGGTCCCGATGCCGAAGGCGAGGGCGCCGAAGGCGCCGTGCGTGGACGTGTGCGAGTCACCGCAGACGACAGTCAGCCCGGGCATCGTCAGGCCGAGCTGCGGACCGACCTGGTGCACGATCCCCTGGTCGGCGTCGCCGAGCGAGTGCAGGCGGATGCCGAACTCCTCGGCGTTGCGCCGCAGCGTCTCGATCTGCGTCCGGCTCGTCGGGTCGGCGATCGGCAGGTCGATGTCGAGCGTCGGCGTGTTGTGGTCCTCGGTCGCCAGCGTGAGGTCCGGGCGGCGCACGCGGCGGCCCGCGAGCCGGAGGCCGTCGAATGCCTGCGGGCTCGTCACCTCGTGCACGAGGTGGAGGTCGATGTAGAGGAGGTCGGGCACTCCGTCCGTGCCGCGGCGGACGACGTGTGCGTCCCACACCTTCTCGGCGAGCGTTCGCGCCATGTCCATGTCCTCCCGAAAGGCCGATGTAGGTCCTTGGTACTTGCGTCTCAGCCCGCGAGACGCCAATATCGGCACATGGACAACTCTAGCGGAGTCGGCGTGCTGGACAAGGCCGCCGCGGTCCTCAGCGCTCTCGAGGCCGGCCCGGCAACCCTGGCGCAGCTCGTCGCCGCCACCCATCTTGCCCGACCGACCGCCCACCGACTGGCGGTCGCGCTCGAGCACCACCGCCTCGTGGCGCGCGACATGCAGGGCCGGTTCGTGCTCGGCCCGCGGCTGGCGGAGCTCAGCACCGCCGCCGGGGAGGACCGCCTTCTCGCGGCCGCGAACCCGGTGCTCGCGGCACTGCGCGACCACTGCGGCGAGAGCGCCCAGCTCTACCGCCGCCAGGGCGACCAGCGCATCTGCGTCGCCGCGGCCGAGCGGCCGATGGGCCTGCGCGACTCCATCCCGGTCGGCGCGACGCTCACCATGCACGCGGGCTCCGCAGCCCAGGTGCTCCTCGCCTGGGAGGAGCCTGACCGCCTGCACCGCGGCCTCCAGGGCGCGAAGTTCACCGCCACGATCCTGTCCGGCGTCCGACGGCGCGGCTGGGCCCAGTCGGTCGCCGAGCGCGAGCCGGGCGTGGCGAGCGTCTCCGCGCCGGTGCGCGGTCCGTCGGGGCGCGTGGTCGCCGCCGTGTCGATCTCCGGCCCGGTCGAGCGCCTGACCCGGCAGCCGGGCCGCCTGCACGCGGGCTCCGTCGTCGCCGCCGCGAACCGCCTCACGGAGGTGCTGCGCCGCACCGCGGAGTGAGACCCGCCAACGACGAAGGCCCCGGTCCGACGGACCGGGGCCTTTCGCGTGGTACCCCCAAGGGGATTTGAACCCCTGCTACCGCCGTGAGAGGGCGGCGTCCTGGGCCGCTAGACGATGGGGGCGGGACCAGCAGTCGGAGACTCTACAACACCGGGGCCGAGGCTCCGAAATCGACGTTCTCCACCGCTGGGGTACCAGGACTCGAACCTAGACTAAGTGAACCAGAATCACTCGTGCTGCCAATTACACCATACCCCATGGGGTATCCGGTCGGGGTGCTCGCCGGGGCGGACCCTGACCTCGTACCGGCGGGGAACTCTACCGGAGCCGTGCCGCCGTGGTCCAACCGCGCCCGGCACGCCGCCGGGCGCGCCCGCTCGGCGTAGGGTCGCCCGTGCGGCGCGACGGCGCCGCCGTCCGGTGCGGAGCACCGCGGAGGACGGCCCGTCCACCGGCTCCCCACGGGTCGACACCATGCGCGATCGGAGCACTGTGACGTTCACGACACGCCCCGAGCTCGTCGGCACGCACGGCATGGTCGCCTCGACCCACTGGCTGGCCTCCCAGTCCGGGATGGCTGTGCTCGAGGCGGGCGGGAACGCGTTCGACGCCGCGGTCGCCGCCGGGCTCGTGCTCCACGTCGTGGAGCCGCACCTCAACGGCCTGGGCGGCGACCTGCCCGTCATCGCGATGCGGGCGGGCGGCGAGCCGTTCGTCGTGTGCGGGCAGGGCGTGGCACCCGCCGCGGCCACACCCGCGCGGTTCGCCGAGCTGGGGCTGGGGCACGTCCCCGGCACCGGTCACCTGGCCGCCGTCGTCCCGGGCGCGTTCGGCGCGTGGCTCGACCTCCTCGCGCGGTACGGCACGTGGTCCTTCCCCGCTGTCGCCCGCTACGCGATCGGGTACGCCGGGGACGGCTTCCCCCTCGCCCCCCGGGCCGCCGACACCATCGCCGGCGTCGCCGACCTCTTCCGCGCCCACTGGCCCTCCTCGGCCGCGACCTGGCTGCGTGACGGCGGGACCCCGGCCCCCTCGGCGCGCTTCCGCAACCCCGACCTCGCGGCGACGCTGCAGCGCCTGAGCGACGAGGCTGCGGCCGCGCCCACCCGCGAGTCCGGCATCGAGGCGGCCCGGCGGGCCTTCTACGAGGGCTTCGTGGCCGAGGCGGTCGACGCCTTCTGCCGCACGCCGCTGATGGACTCGACGGGGACTCCGCACGCGGGCCTGCTCACCGGCGACGACCTCGCGGCGTGGCGGGCGACCGAGGAGCCCACCGTCAGCGCCACGTTCGCCGGGCGCACTGTGCACAAGACCGGGCCATGGGGGCAAGGGCCGGTGCTGCTCCAGCAGCTGCAGATGCTCGACGCGCTCGGTGTGGGCGACCTGCGCCCCGGCTCGGCCGAGCTGGTGCACGTCGTCACGGAGGTCGCCAAGCTCGCGCTCGCCGACCGCGACGCCTGGTACGGGGACCCGGCGGTCGCCGACGTCCCGCTCGCGGCGCTCCTCGACCCGGGATACGCGGCCGCGCGGGCCGCGGCCGTCGGGCCCGAGGCCTCGGGCGAGTGGCGCCCGGGCGACCTGCCCGGCCG
>JAEZZV010000163.1 GCA_023418375.1 Actinomycetes bacterium
GATCGAGAGCGGCACGGCGTGCTCGCGACCCAGCTCGCGCAGGCGCGCCACGAGCTCGCTGCCCGAGCGGAGCCCGTCCGGGTGCGCGGTCCACTCGGCGACGCCGCGGGGCGGGTCGCCGCGCAGCGCGAGCAGGTCGCGCACGCCCTCCTCCAGGAAGCCCTCGGCCGTCCGCCGGAGCTCCGCCCAGGGGACGCCGACGCAGGTGAGGTGCGCGACGACGTCGGCGTCCGTGTTCTCCTTCAGCCAGGCGACCACCTCGAGCGAGGTCTCCCGCGTGCTGCCCGACGCGCCGTAGGTGACGGAGAAGAAGTCCGGACCGACGGCAGCGAGGTGCTCGACGGCCCGCTTGAGCGACGTCATGCCGGCGGGCGTCCGCGGCGGGTAGAGCTCGAAGGACACGGTGCGCCGGGCGGGGTCGGCGATGCGCGCGGCGACCCCGGAGGGGCCGGGGCTGGGGGTGCTCATCTCGGTGTCTCTCGGCGGCGCGTGGTGGGACGCCGCCACGATAGCCGCGCGTCGACGGCCGGGCGGGATCAGTCCGCGGGGGCCGCCGCGCGCAGGCGCTCGAGGAGGGGGCCCGCCGCCTCGTCGAGGAACTGCGCCTGCCGCTCCTCGCCCACCTGGACGATCGCGAGGTCGGTGAACCCCGCCTCCCAGTACGCCGAGGCGGCCTCGACGACGGCGTCCAGGTCTGGCCCGCACGGCATGCCCTCGGCGACGTCCTCCGGGCGCACGGCGGCCGACGCGGCGGCGAAGGCCTCCGTCGTCGGGAGGTCCGCGTTGACCTTCCAGCCCAGGCCGAACCAGCGGAACTGCTCGTGCGCGCGGGCGATCGCGGCGTCCCGGTCGGGGTCCCAGCTGATCGGGATCTGGCCGATCTTCCGCGAGGGCGCGGCGATCTCCTCCTCCCGCCGCACCGCGTCCCACTGCTCGAGGACGTCGGCGGACGGCTCGGTGGTCACCAGGTGGTCCGCGAGCGGCGCGAAGCGGGTCACCGACTGCCCGCCCGACACGGCGACGCCGAGCTGCACCGGCTCGTCGGGCCGGTCCCACAGGTAGGCCGAGTCGACGCGGACGTGCTGCCCGTCGAACGTGAGCCGGTCGCCGTCGAGCAGGGAGCGGATGACGACGAGCGCCTCCTCGAGCATGTCGTGCCGCTCGCCGACCGCGGGCCAGCGCTCCCCTGCGACGTGCTCGTTCAGCGCCTCGCCCGCACCCAGGTTGAGCTGGAAGCGCCCGCCGGACAGCACGCCGAGGGTCGCGGCCTGCTGCGCGACGACGGTCGGGTGGTACCGCAGGATCGGGCAGGTCACGTAGGTCATCAGCTCGACGCGCTGTGTCGCGTGCGCGACGGCGCCGAGGGTCACCCAGGCGTTGGGCGCGTGCCCCTGCTCGTCGAGCCACGGGAAGTAGTGGTCGCTGGCGACCTCGAAGTCGAAGCCCAGCCGCTCGGCCGCCACGGCGTGCTCGACGAGCTCGCGCGGACCGGACTGCTCTGTCATGAGGGTGTACCCGAAGCGCATGGTCCAGGCTCACCCGGGACGGCGCCGCCGGCATCCCGGGGCGGCTCCGCAGGCATCCCGGGGCGGGATCTGCACGCCACCCACACCGGACGCACAGGAAGCCCCGTGGTGATCAGACGTAGGCTGCCCTGCGGCCCGAACGTCTCCGGGCCCCCCGATCCCGAAGGAACCCGTACCTGTGCGCCGACCCCTGCTTGCCACCGTCCTCGCCGCGACGCTCCTGCTCGCCGCCTGCGGGAACGAGGCGGAGCCTGCGGACTCCGCGACGCCGACGCCGACGGACACCGCCACCACCGAGCCCGCGGACCCGACCGGCGAGGAGCCGCCGAGCGCGGCCGACGTCGCCGCCCTCGACGCCGTCGCGGTGGAGGGAGCGCTCGGGGCGGCCCCGACGCTGACGTTCGACCAGCCGTTCGAGGTCTCGACGACCGTGGCCCGCGTCGACACGCCGGGCACCGGGGCGCCCCTCGAGGACGGCCAGCTGCTGCAGATCCACTACATGGTGGTCAACGGCACCACCGGCGAGTCCGCGGGCTCCACGTGGGACATCGGCGGGCCGCAGGCCTTCCTGCTCGGCGACGCGAACATGCCCGCGGCCATGAACAACGTGCTGGCGGACCAGAACATCGGCGTGCGCTTCCTGCTCGCGGCGCCTGGCACTCCCGCGACCGACGCCGCCGAGGCCAACCCGACCACCCTGTTCGTGTTCGAGGTCGTGGGTGTCGTGCCCGGGCGCGCGTCCGGGACTGAGGTCGCGCCGGTGCCGGGCCTGCCGACCGTGACGCTCGCCGAGGACGGCGAGCCGTCGATCGAGGTCGGCGACGCGACCGAGCCCACGACGCTCGTCGCCCAGACGCTCATCGAGGGGACCGGGCCGGCCATCGAGGCGGGCCAGGTGCTCACGCTCCAGTACACCGGCTGGCTGTGGGACGGCACCGAGTTCGACTCCTCCTGGGGCGGCACGCCCTTCCAGACGACGATCGGCGCCGGCATGGTCATCGCCGGGTGGGACCAGGGCCTGGTCGGCAAGACCGTCGGCAGCCAGGTTCTCCTCGTGATCCCGTCCGACCTCGGCTACGGCGCCGACGGCTCGGGCTCCATCCCCGGCGGCGCGACGCTGATCTTCGTCGTCGACGTCCTCGCGGCGTCCTGACGCGCACGGCGTCCTGACGGCGCGCGCTCCGGCGGGGCCCTGACGACGCGGTCGGGACGGATGGAGCAGCCGTCCGTCCCGCCCGTCGCAGCGGGTCCGCCGGTGGTCAGCCCAGGCGGACCTCCACCACCGAGCCGTCGCGCAGCAGCGCGTCCGGCGCGAGGCTTCCGAAGACGGGCGCGCCGTCGACCGTCATCGCGACGACGACCTGGCTCACGTGGTCGGGGTTGCTCACCCGCACGTGCACCCGCCGCCCGCGGAAGGCGCGCGTCATCTCGAAGCCGTCCCACGCCGTCGGCAGGCAGGGGTCGATCCGCAGGCCGCCGACCTCCGGGCGCACGCCCAGCAGGTACTGCGTCACGGCGACGTACGTCCAGCTCGCCGTCCCGGTGAGCCACGGGTTGCGGGCCTGGCCGAAGCGGGGCGACGCCGGTCCGTGCGTGAACTGGCTGTAGACGTATGGCTCGGCCTGGTGGACCTCCTGGCGGGGGTCGTCCTCGGCGTCGTGCTTCGCGGGCAGGTAGGACCGGTAGTAGTCGTAGGCGCGGTCACCACGGCCGAGGACGGCCTCGGCGACGATCGCCCACGAGTTGGCGTGGCAGAAGATGCCGCCGTTCTCCTTGTGCCCGGGCGGGAAGACGAGCAGCGACAGCCCGATGCCCTCCATCGGGTGGGTGTGCGGCGGGTCGCACAGGGCGACGCCGTGCTCGGTCGCCAGGTGCTCGTGCACGGCGTCCATCGCGCGCTCGGCACGCTCGCGGGACGTCGCGCGCGAGATCGCGGCCCAGACGTTCGGCTCCAGGTAGATCCTGCCCTCGTCCGCCTCCGCCGAGCCCAGCGCGGCGCCCGTGGCGGAGATGCCGCGGATGAACCAGTCGCCGTCCCACGCCGCGTCGATCGAGGGCTGGATCTCGGCCAGACGCTCGGCGCACCAGGCGGCAGTGTCCGCCCGGCCCGACGCCTCCGCCAGGTCCCGGGTCACCCGCAGGCCGTTGGCCAGCAGGAACGTCGAGAACATCGACTCGCCGGTGGTGCCGAACTGCAGGCAGTCGTTCCAGTCGGCCGCCAGGCCCTGGACCAGCCCGTTCGGCCCGCGGTGGGCGAGGCTGAACCCGAGCGCCCGCGCCAGGTGGTCGAGGACGGTCGCCTCGCCGTGATCCGCGAACGGCAGCACCTTCGCCAGGTAGCCCTGGTCGCCGGACTCCCCCACGACCGCCGCGACGGCGATCGGCAGCCACAGCGCGTCGTCGGACCGGTACTGCTCGAGCGCGGGCGTCGGCTCGCTGCCCGGGGTGTGCGTGAGCGGCTTGACCAGCGGCAGCCCGCCGCCCTCCGCCGTCTGCGCCGTGAGCAGCATGTCCAGGCGCTCGCGCACGGCGTCGCCGATCGCGTGCGTGACCGCGAGGCAGTCCTGGGCGGTGTCGCGGTAGCCGAGCCCGTCGCGGTCGCCCGCCTCCACCAGCGAGACCCCGCGCGACCAGCTGAACGTCATGTGCGTCTGGTACGCGTGCCACACGTTGACCATCGAGTTCAGCGCGGCGTCGGGCGTGCGCACCTGGAGGGTCCCGAGGCGTTCCGCCCACTCCGCGCGCAGGGCCTCGAGCTCCGCGGCGACCCGCTCGGGCGTCGCGTACTCGGCCATCACCGCCCGGCCGGGCGGCAGCGGCGGATCGCCCGCCGGGGCGCCGATGCGCGGGCGCTCGTCGCGCCAGGGCTCGTCCGGGTTGCCGACGCCCAGGCAGAAGATCACCTGGCGGCGCTCGCCCGGCGCGAGCTCGAGGCGCACGTGCAGCGACGCGCACGCGTTGTCGCCCGTGGCCTCCGAGCCGGAGCACCCGCCGCGCTCGACCGCGAGCGGGTTCGCCTGCGTGCGGTACGGCCCGAGGAACGCGTCCCGGTCGGTGTCGAAGCCGACGACGTCGGCGCCCGCCACCGCGAACCACAGGTCGCTGTCCGCCTCACGGGTGGAGTTGCGCCGGTGGATCATCCCGTCGCGGTACCGGCACACGACCACGTACTGGCTGTACTGGAGGTTCTCCAGGTCCTGCCGGTAGGTCCACTCGTTCGCCAGCTCGGCGTAGGAGAAGACCGAGACGCTCCGCGCGTCGGGCCCGGGATTGTGCACCTCGAGCGACCAGTACTCGAACGCCTGGCCGGCCGGGATGAAGGTCGTCAGCTCGCTGCGGATCCCGGCGTAGCCGGCCTCGAAGACCGAGTACCCCAGGCCGTGCCGCACCCGCGCGTCGTACTCCTCCAGGGGCTTGCCCACGGGCTGCCAGGAGGCGGACCAGTAGTCGCCCGTGGCGTCGTCGCGCAGGTAGACGAAGCGGCCCGGCTCGTCGACGGGGACGCCGTTGAAGCGCATCCGCAGCACGCGGCCGGTGCCGCCCGACCGGTAGAACGAGTAGCCGCCCGCGTTCTGCGTGACGATCCCGCCGTACAGCCGCGACCCCAGGTAGTTGATCCAGGACCGCGGCGTGTCCGGCCGCGTGATGACGTACTCGCGAGCGGCGTCGTCGAAGTGGCCGTACCTCACAGCTCGGCCGTGATGTGGACCATGGCGCCGGGGGCCGCGTACGGGACGAGGCGACCCTCGACAGGGGCGCCGTCGACCGTGAGCGACGCGCGGCGACCCGGGGTGCCCGAGTTCTTCACCGTGATGACGTAGGTCGCGCCGCGGGCGCGCCGGGTCACCGTGAACTCGGGGACGGCCGGGCCGATCTGCGGGTCGACGACCAGGCCGTCGTAGTCGGTGCGCACGCCCAGCAGGTACTGGCTGACCGCGACGAACGTCCACGCGGCCGTGCCGGTGAGCCAGGAGTTCTTGGCCTCGCCGTGCCGCGGGGCCTCCTTGCCGGCGATCATCTGCGCGTACACGTACGGCTCGAGGCGGTGCACCTCGCTGATCTCCTCGCGGTACGCGGGGGCCGTCCGGGTCCAGTAGTCGAACGCGCGGTCACCGCGGCCGAGCACCGTCTCGCCGATGACGACCCACGGGTTGTTGTGGCAGAAGATGCCGCCGTTCTCCTTGTACCCCGGCGGGTACGTCGTGACCTCGCCCATGTTCAGGCGGTAGGTGCGGTAGGCGGGGTACTGGAGCACGAGGCCGTGCGGCGTGCCGAGCATGTCGCGCACCGAGTCGAGCGCGGCGACCGCCCGGCTGGCGCGGGACTCCGGGGTGGTCGGGTCGTCGCTGTCGACGCCGATGCCGGCCATGACGGCCAGGCCCTGCGGCTCGATCCAGATCTGGCCCTCGGTGTCGGCGTGCGTGCCGATCGGCGTGCCGAAGTAGTCGTACGCCCGCAGGAACCACCGGCCGTCCCAGCCGTGGTTCTCGACGGCGACCCGCATCTCCTCCACCGCGGCGCGCGCCTCGGCCGCGACGTCGGCCAGGCCCTTGTGCTCCGCGATGGCCGCGTACTCGGCGCCGTAGAGCACGAACTGCGCGGCGATGAAGACCGACTCGGCGACGCCGCCGGCCTTGTTCTCCGTCGTCTGGAACGACTCGCCCGGCGTCGAGGAGAAGCAGTTCAGGTTGAGGCAGTCGTTCCAGTCCGCGCGCCCGATGAGCGGCAGGCCGTGCGGGCCGCGGTGGTCGACGGTGTACCGGAACGAGCGCGTGAGGTGCTCGAACAGGGTGTCGGCGAGGGCCTCGTCGTTGTCGAACGGCACCTGCTCGTCGAGGATCGAGAAGTCGCCGGTCTCCTTGAGGTACGCGGCGACGGCGGCGACGAGCCACATCGGGTCGTCGTTGAAGCCGGAGCCGACCTCGAGGTTCCCGCGCTTCGTCAGCGGCTGGTACTGGTGGTACGCCGAGCCGTCCGGGAACTGCGTGGCGGCGACGTCGAGGAGGCGCTCGCGGGCGCGCTCGGGCACCAGGTGCACGAAGCCGAGCAGGTCCTGCGTCGAGTCGCGGAAGCCCATGCCCCGGCCGATGCCGGACTCGAAGTACGACGCCGACCGCGACATGTTGAACGTGGTCATCACCTGGTACTGGTTCCAGATGTTGACCATCCGGTCCAGGCGCTCGTCGGTGGAGGTGACCGAGTAGGTCGACAGCAGGTCGGTCCAGTACTGGTGCAGCTCGGCCAGGGCGGCGTCCGCCTGCTCCGTCGTCGCGAAGCGGGCGAGCAGCGCGTGCGCCGGGGCCTTGTTGATGACCTGGTGCGCGTCGTCGGCCCACTTGGCGTCGTCGGCGTTCTCGAGGTAGCCGAGGACGAAGACGAAGGTGCGCGACTCACCGGGGGCGAGCTCGAGCGCGAGGCCGTGCGAGGCGATCGGGTACCAGCCGCTCGCGACGGAGTTCGCGGACGCGCCCGCGTTCGGGACGACGGGCTCGTGCAGCCCGTTGTACAGGCCCACGAACGACTCGCGGTCCGTGTCGAAGCCGTCGGCGCGCGTGTTCACCGCGTACACGGCGTAGTGGTTGCGACGCTCGCGGTACTCGGTGCGGTGGTAGATCGCCGTGCCCGTCGGGCCGTCCTGCTCGACCTCGACCTCGCCGATGTTGAGGTTGCGCTGGAAGTTCGTCTGATCGTCCAGGGCGTTCCAGAGCGCGAACTCCGCGTAGGAGAAGAGCTTCAGCGACTTGGGTGCGCCGGTGGTGTTGGTCACCGTGACGCGCTGCACCTCGGCGTCGGTGTCGACCGGCACGAAGAACAGCGACTCGACCCGCACGCCGCCACGCTGGCCGGTGATCTGCGAGTAGCCCAGGCCGTGCCGCGCCTCGAAGTGCTCGAGCTCGGCCTTGACCGGCAGGTACGACGGCGTCCAGACGTCACCGCCGTCGTTGACGAACAGGTAGCGCCCGCCCTCGTCGGTGGGGATGTTGTTGTAGCGGTACCGCGTGATCCGGCGCATCCGCGCGTCGCGGTAGAAGGAGTAGCCGCCCGCCTGGTGGGAGATCAGCGAGAAGAACCGTTCCGACCCCAGGTAGTTGATCCACGGGTAGGGCGTGTGCGGAGTGGTGATGACGTACTCGCGCGTGACGTCGTCGAAGTGCCCGAAGCGCATGGCAGGAGGCCCTCTCAGTGGTGCTCAGGTGGGTGCTCTGGACGGTGCTGGTGCTGCTGTGCGGATGCTGCGGTGCGGCTGCCGCGTGGGTGCTGCCGTCGCCCTCGGGTCCTCCCCACGGCGACGGCGCCGGCGGGGCGGGGCGGGGCGCCGGGCGAGAGCGCTCCCACGTCGACTCATCCTAACCCGACGGCGGCGGTGCTCGGGAAGGACCTCGGGCGTGCCCGGCCGCCGACGCGCGGGCCCCGACTGCCAACTGACGTAGGTCCCCTTGTCACCAGGCCCCATCTGACTACCCTGCCCCAAAGGGCCACTCCAAAGAAGGAGAAGAATGGACACCGCAACCATCCGGAATGTGGCCCTGGTGGGCCACAGCGGCGCAGGCAAGACGACCCTCGCCGAAGCCCTGCTGCACCGGGCCGGGGTCGTCCCTCGACTGGGCCGCGTCGAAGAGGGTACGACGGTCTGCGACACCGAGCCCGAGGAGATCAAGCGGGGGATCTCCCTCTCGCCCGCGATCGCCCCCTTCCCGTGGAAGGCGCCCGACGGGCGCGAGTACACGATCAACCTCATCGACACCCCCGGCTACGCCGACTTCGCCGCGGGCGTCGACGCCGCCCTGTCCGTCGCTGACCTCGCCCTCATCGTGGTCAGCGCCGTCGACGGGGTCGAGGTCGGCACCGAGATCGTCTGGAAGCAGTGCGAGGAGCTCGGCATCCCGCGCATGGTGTTCCTCACCAAGGAGGACAAACCGCGCGCCGACTTCCACCGCGTGCTGGACCAGATGCGGGCGATGTTCGGCTCGGGGCTCGTGCCCCTCGAGCTGCCCATCGGCGAGGAGGAGGCGCTGCACGGCGTCGCCGACCTGCTCACCGAGGAGGGCTACGCCTACGACGGCGACGGCACCCACCACACCGAGGCGCTCAGCGGCGACGTCGCCGAGGAGGAGAAGCGCCTGCACGACGAGATCGCCGAGGAGATCGTCTCCGGCGACGACGAGCAGCTCGAGCGCTACCTGTCGGGTGACGTCCCGTCGGCCGGGGAGCTCGAGACGGCCCTCGTGCACGAGGTCCGCGACGGCGCGGAGTTCCCGGTGCTGCTCGGCTCAGCGATCACCGGCGTCGGCGTCGACCGCCTGGCCGACTACCTGTGCGAGCTCGCGCCGTCCCCCGCCGACCGCCCGGCCGTCGTCCGCGCGGGCACGCCCGACGGCCCCGAGACCGAGGTCGCCGCCGACCCGGCCGGCGAGCCCCTGCTGTACGTGTTCCGCACCGTCGCCGACCCGTTCGTCGGCCAGGTCTCGCTGTTCAAGGTGCTGTCCGGCACCGTGAAGAACGAGGACCGCCTGGTCAACGGCGTGACCGGGACCGAGGAGCGGATGCACGGCCTGTTCCGGATGCGCGGCAAGGAGCACACGAACGTCGAGGCGCTCGTCGCGGGCGACATCGGCGCCGTCGCGAAGCTCGCCGCCACGCCCACGGGCTCGACGCTCGCCAAGCGCGGCCAGACGGTGCACGTACCGGCCCCGGCCTCGCGCCCGACGCCGTACGCGCTCGCCCTCAAGCCGCTCACCCAGGCCGACGACGACAAGCTGTCCTCGGCGCTGCAGCGGCTCGTCGGTGAGGACCCGAGCCTCGCGATCGACCGCAACGACGCCGGGCAGACGATCGTGCGCGGCACCGGCGACACGCACATCGCCGTCGCGCTCGAGCGGCTCGCCCGCAAGTTCGGCGTGAACGTCGTGACCGAGGAGGTGCGCATCGCCTACCGCGAGACCATCACGCGCACCGCCGAGGCCGAGGGCAAGCTCAAGAAGCAGTCCGGCGGCCACGGCCAGTACGCCGTCTGCCAGCTGCGGGTCAGCCCGGCCGCGCGCGGCGAGGGCTCGGCGTTCATCGACTCGATCGTCGGCGGCGCGATCCCGCGCAACTTCATCCCCGCGGTGGAGAAGGGCGTCCTGGAGCAGATGGCGCTCGGCGGCCACCACGGGTTCCCTGTGGTCGACGTCAAGGTCGAGTGCTACGACGGCAAGTTCCACCCCGTCGACTCCTCCGAGATGGCGTTCCGCACGGCGGCGTCCATGGGCCTGAAGGAGGCCATGGCGAAGGCCGGCGCGGTCATCCTCGAGCCCGTGTCGCTCATCACGGTGCGCGTCCCGCAGGAGCTGCAGGGCGACATCATGGGCGACCTGTCGTCCCGGCGCGGCCGCATCGCCGGCACCGACTCGCTGCCCGGCGGCGTCAGCCAGATCCAGGCGATGGTGCCCGAGGCGGAGATCGGCCGGTACGTCATGGACCTGCGGTCGATGACCGGAGGCCGGGGCACCTTCGACGCGCAGTTCGACCACTACGACGTGCTGCCGAGCCACCTGGTCGACAAGGTCGCCGCCGCGGCCAAGGAGGCCAAGGACCCGAAGGAGCACTGAACCGCACGACGACGGGGCCGGGCGGCGCAGGCTGCCCGGCCCCGCTGCGTCACCCCCGGCCCCCTGGCTCTGTGGAGGATCCACCACGGAAAGCGCGGGCAATCCTCCACAGACACCCCGGCGCGGCGGGAGATGCACGGGGACGGCGGGCCGGATCGGGTCGGTGGCCCGCGATCCGCTGGGGTCTCGGCATGGACCGCGCCCGGCTCGAGCTCATCAGGAGGGCCGCCCGTCGGCAGGACGACGTGGTGTGACGGTCCGCCAGCTCCTGGCGCTCGGCGTGAGTCCGGACGCCGCAGAGCGGCGGGTGGCCCGTGGCGAGTGGCAGCGGCCGTTCGCGGGGGTGGTCGTCGTGCACAGCGGCCGGCTGTCCTGGCGGGCCTGGGCGCGAGCTGCGCTGCTCCGCGCAGGCCCCGGCGCCCACCTGAGCCACGACGCGGCCGGTCATGTGCTCGAGTACCTCTCGCGCCCGCCACGGACAGTCGACGTCTCCGTGCCGGCATCCCGGAGGATCGACCGGGCGCCGACGTCATGCCTACCCGACGCGCCCGTTGTGCGGGTCCACCGCCGCCGGCGCCTCGACGGCGAGGTCGTCGCCCGGTTCCCGGTGACGACGCGCGGCGCCACGGTGCTCGACCTGCTCGACGTCGCCCGTTCGGACGACGACGCCGTCGGGATCGTCTGCGCAGCCATCCGCGCGCGGACATGGCCCGAGCAGATCCTCGACGCCGCCGCGGCGCGCCCGCACCTGCCGCGCCGCGGACTGCTCCTCGAGCTCCTGGCCGCGGTCGCCGACGGTGCTGAGTCGCCGCTGGAGCTGGGCTACCACCGCGACGTCGAACGTCGGCACGGGCTGCCGCGGTCGGGCCGGCAGGGCTGGGAGCGGCTCGACGGCCGGTGGCTGCGGTCCGACGTGCGCTGCGACGGTCTCGGCGTCCGTGCGGAGCTCGACGGACGGCTCGCCCACCCGGGCGGCAGGACCGACGCGGACACCTGGCGCGACAACGCCGTCGTCATCGCCCACGGTGAGCTGACGCTCCGGTACCGGTGGGCGCACGTGGCCGGTGATCCGTGCGGTACGGCGCGCCAGGTCGCCGGCGCCCTGAGGTCCCGCGGCTGGGCGGGCACTGTGCGCCGATGCGGCCCCGGATGCTCGGCGGCGTGAGGCCGGACGGCCGGGCACCCGCGGGCGTGGCGCAGACTGGGAGCATGAGCACTCGGCGACCGACCCGTTGGGAGGACCGCGTCGCGGCCGACCCGAACCACTCGCACTGGTACGTCGAGCGGTTCCGCCGGATGGCCGCCGACGGCGCCGACCTCGCCGGCGAGGCCCGGCTCGTCGACGCCATGGTGCCGCGCGGCGCGCGGGTCCTCGACG
>JAEZZV010000193.1 GCA_023418375.1 Actinomycetes bacterium
CGCTCCGACTGGTGCGGGACGCCGGCCGCGCGCCGGGTCACGCCCGAGCGCTCGCCGCCGCCACCCGCCTCGCCACCCGTGTTGCCAGCAGCGTTGCCACCTGCCCCGCCACCAGCGTCGCCACGCGCGCGGCCCCCGTCCCGGTCGCGCCGCTGGGCCCGCTCGAGCGACGTCCGGCGCACCTCCTCGTTCCGCTCGTCGATCGCCCGTGCGGCGTCCTCGTCACGCGTGAGGTTCGCACCGGTCTCCGGGTCGAACACCAGCACACGCGCGGGGTCGAACCACAGCGCCGCCCGGTCCCCCTCACGCACGCGCGACTCGGCATCGAGCGCGACGACCACCTGCGAGCGCATGCCCTCGCCGTCCAGGTCCCGGTCGAGCTCCTCGAGCTTGGCGGCCACGCCGGCCTCGGTCTCGAACGGGATGTAGGCGTACAGCTCGGCGCCGAGCCACTCGGTGACGTCGACGTCGGTCTCGAACGTGACGCCCGTCCCCGCCTTGCCCTCCTCGAGCAGGTCGGCGTCGGACACGTGCTCGGGCCGGATCCCGACGATGACCAGGGACCGGTCACCGACCGCCGCGCGGAGCCGCTCGTCGAGGGGCACGTCCGCGATGGGCAGGTGCAGCGTGTCCCCGTCGATCCGGCCCGGCAGGAAGTTCATGGGCGGCGACCCGATGAAGCCCGCCACGAAGAGGTTGACGGGCTGTTCGTAGAGCCCACGCGGCGAGGCGACCTGCTGCAGCTCGCCCTTGCGCAGGACGGCGACCCGGTCCCCGAGCGTCATCGCCTCGGTCTGGTCGTGGGTCACGTAGACGGTGGTGGTGCCCAGCCGACGCTGGATGCGCGCGATCTCGGTGCGCATCTGGCCACGCAGCTTCGCGTCGAGGTTCGACAGCGGCTCGTCGAACAGGAAGGCGTCCGCCTCGCGCACGATGGCCCTGCCCATCGCGACCCGCTGCCGCTGGCCGCCCGACAGGTTCGCCGGCTTGCGCTCGAGGTGCTCGGCCAGCTCCAGGGTGTCGGCGGCCCGGGTCACCCGGTCACGGATCTCCTGCTCGCTGAACCGCCCCTTGGCCAGGCGCATCGGGAAAGCGATGTTCTCGAAGACCGTCAGGTGCGGGTACAGGGCGTAGTTCTGGAACACCATGGCGAGGTTCCGGTCCCGGGGCGCCTTGTCGTTGACGCGCGCGCCGTCGATCTCCAGGTCGCCGTCGCTGATGTCCTCCAGCCCCACGATCATCCGCAGGATCGTGGACTTCCCGCAGCCGGACGGCCCGACGAGGATGACGAACTCCCCGTCCTTGATGTCGAGGCTCACGCCCTTGACCGCGAGGAAGCCGTCCCCGTACTCCTTGACGACGTCCCGCAGGACTATCGAGGCCATCTGCGTCTCCCTCGGGTCATGGGTGGGTGGCTGGGCGGGCGCGGGTCAGCCCTTGACGGCGCCCTGGGTCAGGCCCGCGACGATCTGCCGCTGGAACAGCAGGACGAGGACGACGACGGGGATCGTCACGACGACCGCCGCCGCGGAGATCGACCCGGTGGGCTCCTCGAACTGCGAGGCGCCGGTGAAGAACGCGAGCGCGGCGGGCACGGGCCGTGCCGCCTCTGTCGAGGTGAGCGAGATGCCGTAGACGAAGTCGTTCCAGGCGATGAAGAAGGCGATGAGCGCCGTCGTGAAGACCCCCGGGGCGGCGAGCGGCACGATCGCCTTGCGGAACGCCTGCCAGGACGTCGCACCGTCCACCTGCGCCGCCTGCTCGAGCTCCCACGGGATCTGGCGGAAGAACGCCGCCAGCGTCCAGATGGAGATCGGCAGGGTCAGCGACAGGTACGGGATGATCAGCCCGATCCAGGTGTCGTACAGCCCGACCGCCCGCCACACGTTGAACAGCGGCGTGACGATCGAGATGACCGGGAAGATCGAGACACCCAGCGCCGTCGTGAGGATGAGCCTCTTGCCGGGGAAGTCCAGGCGCGCGATCGCGTAGGCCGCGAGTGTCGCGAGGACGACGGCGATCGCCGTCGCGATGAGCGAGATGCCGATGGAGTTGCGCAGCGCCGAGAGGAACAGCTCCTGGGCGTCGCCGACGAGGATCTGCTCGTAGTTGGTCCACGACCACTGCGCGGGCAGCAGCTGCCCGGAGTTGAGGTCGCTCGGCAGCTTGAAGCTCGTGGCGAAGATCGCGACGACGGGGAACAGCGCGTAGACCAGCACGAGGACCGTGATGACCGCCCACCACGTCTTCTGCCGGCGCGTCAGCGTGCCCATCATCGCTCTCCCCTCGCGCCCGCCAGGTCGACCTTGAAGAGCTTGATGGCGGCCACGCAGATCGCCACGACACACAGGAAGAGCAGCACCGAGATGGCCGACCCGAGCCCGATCTCCAGGCGCGCGATGGCCTGGCGGTAGGCCAGCAAGGAGAGGACCTCGGTGCCGTTGGCCCCGTTCGTCATGATGAAGACGTTGTCGAAGATCCGGAACGCGTCCAGGGCCCGGAACAGCACCGCGACCATGATCGCGGCCTTCATGTTCGGCACGATGACGCGGCGCATGATCTGCCACCAGGTGGCACCGTCGACCTTCGCCGCCTCCTCGAGCTCGGTGGGCACCTGCGCGAGCCCGGCGAGCAGCAGCAGGGAGATGAACGGCGTCGTCTTCCAGATCTCCGAGAGGATGATCACGGTCAGGCTCGTGCCCGTCTCGGCGAACCAGTTGAGGTTCTCGTCGATGCCCGGCACCCAGTCCAGCCACGCGTTGATGAACCCGCTGTTGATGTCGAACGCGTAGAACCACGCGAACGCGGAGACGACGGTGATGATCCCGTAGGGCACGAGGATCGCGGTGCGCAGGATGCCGCGCAGGTTGCGCACGGCCCGGTGCATCACGAGCGCCAGCGCGAACCCGAGCACGAGCTCGGCCGCGACCGTCACGAGGGTGATGAGCACCGTGACCCCGAGGTCGCGCCACCAGATCTCGTCGGTGAGCACGACGCCGTAGTTCGCCAGCCCGACGAACTCCCGCTCGTCCGGGGCGGTGAGGCGGAAGCTGAACAGCGACTCCCACACGGCTTGGAGGATCGGGTACGCGGTGACGGCGAGCATGACGACGAACGCCGGCCCGGCGAGGTACCAGCCCAGGCGGGCCTCGGCGCGGGTCCGGTCGGAGGCGGCCGGCCGACGGCGGCCCGCCCCGCGGGCGCCCGGCTCCCCCGTGGCGGGCTGCGCCGTCCGGCTGCCGCGCGTCGGCGCGGTGGCACTGGTCACAGGAGCTGCTCCCCCCTCAGCACCGCGGTGATGAAGTCACCGGCCCGGCGAGGCGTGCTGTCCGGGTCCACGTCCGACGGCGGGTGCCAGGTCTGCTGGAGCCCGCCGGAGACCTCGTTGTAGTAGGGCGTCTGCGGCCGAGGCGCGGCCTGCTCGAGCGACTGGCGGATGAGGTCCGCCATCGGGAAGGCCTCCTGCACGGCCGGGTCGTCGTAGGCCGAGGAGGCCGACGGCGGGTTGCCGTCGCTGATGAAGTACTCCGCCTGCTTCGCCGGGTCGGCGATGCACTCGGCGGCCGCGTAGGCGAGGTCGGGATGCGCCGAGAACGCCCCGACGCCGAGGTTGATCCCGCCGTAGGGCGGCCGGGCCTCCTGGCCGTCGACCACGGCCGGGTACAGGGCCCAGCCGACGTCGTCGAGCACGCCCTGGTCGAGCTGCCCCGCCTCGACGGCGGACTGCATGGCCGGCCAGACGAACGGCCAGTTGACCATGAACGACCCACGGTCGCCCTGGAAGATGGAGAACGTCGCGTTCTCGTCGGCGGTGGGCAGCCCCGGGCCGCCGAGCCCCTGCCGGCCGATCTCGGACATGATCCGGGCTGCCTCCTGGCCGGCGTCCGAGTCGAGCGTGATGGCGACGTCCTCGGCCTGCGCCGAGGGGTCCTCCACGACGTGCCCACCCGCGGACTCCACGAGGGCGTTGATCCATACCGTCAGCGACTCCGCGCGGGTGCCCTGGACGCCGAGGTACGTGTCGGTTCCCGACGCCGCCTCGATGAGCTGGTCCCAGGTCACGGGCCCGGCGGACGGGTCGATCCCGGCCTCCTGGGCGACGGACGTGCGGTACCAGAGCAGCTGCGTGTTGGCCCAGAACGGGACGGTGACCAGCTGGTCCTCCCACGTGGCGCCGGCGAGGGCGCCCTCGACGACGCCCTCGCTCACGCGCTCCGCGAGGTCCTGGGGCACCGGCGCCAGGAAGCCCGCGTTGGCGAACTCCGGGATGAACGGCGGGTCGAGGCTCATGAGGTCGATCGAGGAGTCCTGCGCCGCGAGCCGCCGGGCGAGCTGGTCGCGTTGCGACGAGGCCTCGCGCGGCAGGCCCGCCGTCTCGATGACGTACTCGCCGGCGGCCGCCTCGGTGCACTCCCGGGCGATCCGGTCCTGGCCGCCGGCGTCGGGGTTCGTGTACCAGGTGAGCACGGGCGGTCCGGACTCGCCCTGGCAGGCGACGAGACCGGCGCACCCGAGGGAGACCACGGCGACCCGAGCCGCGACCTTCGCACTCCTGCGGCGACGACGCTCCACCCGACACCCCCCTGTGTCCGCCCTGGGCCCATGGGACCTCGGGTTGCGGTGTTCCGCCACCGGAACGCCTGCGCCGGGCCCGCCGCAATTGCACGGCTCGCGCCGTGGACCACCGAGAATCTCGGGGCAGGGCCTGTCAGGATGCTGCCCATGCCGCAGCAGACCACCCCCGCCGAGGCCTGGCAGTCACTCCGGGAGGGCAACGACCGGTTCGTCGCCGGCACCGTCGCCCACCCGTCGCAGGACGCCGACCGCCGGGCCGACCTGAGTGCCGGCCAGCAGCCGTTCGCCGTCCTGCTGGGCTGCTCCGACTCGCGGGTCGCCGCAGAGATCATCTTCGACCGCGGCCTCGGCGACCTCTTCGTCGTCCGGACCGCCGGGCACGTCAGCGACGCGACGGTGCTCGGGTCGGTGGAGTACGGCGTCGCGGTGCTCGGGGCCCCGCTCGTCGTGGTGCTGGGCCACGACTCGTGCGGGGCCATCGCCGCGACGCAGGAGTACCTGCGCACGGGCGCCGAACCGCCGGGCCACATCCGGTCGATCGTCGACCGCGTCCGCCCGAGCATCGCCGACCACGCCGACCTGGCGCCCGACGACGTGCTGGCCGAGCACGTCCGCTACACGGTGCGGGCACTGCTGGAGGACTCGGTCGCGGTGCGCACGGCGGTCGCCGAAGGTCGCTGCGCCGTCGTCGGCACCACCTACCGCCTCGCGGAGGGGCGCGTCGGCGTGGTGGCCGCACGCGGGCCGATCGACGTCGCCGAGACCGCCGAGCGCACGGATGGGAGCATCTGATCATGACGGACCCGACGACCGCCCAGGCCACCACCCAGCCCGCCAGCCCCCGGACGACGACGCCCACGCCGCGCCCTGGCTTCCGCCTCGAGCGCGACACGATGGGGCACGTCGAGGTGCCCGAGGACGCCCTCTACCGCGCCCAGACGCAGCGCGCGGTCGAGAACTTCCCGATCTCCGGGACCCGCCTGGAGCGGCGGCACATCGAGGCGCTGGCCCGCATCAAGAAGGCTGCCGCGCTCGCCAACGCGCGCCTGGGCGTGCTGCCCGACGACATCGCCGGCGCCATCGCCGCCGCGGCGGACGAGGTCGCCGCCGGCGCCCACGACGACCAGTTCCCCGTCGACGTGTTCCAGACGGGCTCGGGAACCTCGTCGAACATGAACATGAACGAGGTGCTCGCGACCCTCGCCACGGCCCGGCTGGGCCGCGACGTGCACCCGAACGACCACGTCAACGCGTCGCAGTCCTCCAACGACGTCTTCCCGACGTCGGTGCACGTCGCCGCCTCGCTCGGCGTCGTCCGCGACCTGCTGCCCGCGCTCGAGCACCTCGCCAAGGCGCTGGAGACCAAGGGGACCGAGCTCGCCGACGTCGTGAAGTCCGGACGGACGCACCTCATGGACGCGACGCCCGTGACGCTCGGCCAGGAGTTCTCCGGCTACGCCGCGGCGATCACGTTCGGCACCGAGCGGCTGCTCGCCGCCCTGCCGCGCGCCACCGAGGTGCCGCTCGGCGGCACCGCCGTCGGCACGGGCATCAACACCCCGGCGGGTTTCACGGCAGCCGTCCTCGAGGCACTCGTGGGCGAGCTCAACCTGCCCCTGGTCGAGGCCCGCAACCACTTCGAGGCGCAGGGCGCGCGCGACGGCCTCGTCGAGCTCTCCGGCGCGCTGCGCACGATCGCCGTCAGCCTCACCAAGGTCTGCAACGACCTGCGCTGGATGGGCTCCGGCCCGAACACCGGGCTCGCCGAGATCGCCCTGCCCGACCTCCAGCCGGGCTCGTCGATCATGCCCGGCAAGGTGAACCCGGTGATCCCCGAGGCCGTGCTCATGGTGTGCTCGCGCGTCGTCGGCAACGACGCGACCGTCGCCTGGGCGGGTGCCAGCGGCTCCTTCGAGCTCAACGTGCAGATCCCCGTGATGGGGCAGGCGCTGCTGGAGTCGATCCGCCTGCTGGCGAACGCGAGCCGGCTCCTGGCCGACCGGGCCGTCGCCGGCATCGTCGCGAACGTCGAGCGGGCACGGGCGTACGCGGAGTCCTCGCCGTCGATCGTCACCCCGCTGAACCGGGTCATCGGCTACGAGGCAGCCGCGAAGGTCGCCAAGCACGCGGTGGCCCGCGGGATCACGGTGCGGGCCGCGGTCGTCGAGCTCGGGTACGTCGAGCGGGGCGAGGTCACCCCCGAGCAGCTCGACGCCGCGCTCGACGTCCTGTCGATGACGCGCCCGCCGCAGTAGCCGGCCGAGAGCGCCGGAGAGGACCCACCCCGGTAGCCGCCGGCCCGGGTGCCCCGCCGGCCGCCGGCCGGCTCAGGCGAGCACGAACTCCTGCACGCCCTCGGCGAGCTCGCCGGCGACGTCGCCCAGCTCACCGACGGCCTGGCGCACCTCCGCCGAACCCTCGACGGCACGCGCCGCCGCGTCGGCGACCGCGGCCACCGAGCCCGCGATCTCCGTCGTGCCGTTCGCGGCCATGACGAGGTTGCGCTCGACGTCGGACGTGGTCACGGCCTGCTGCTCGACGACGGCGGCCATCGACGACTGATGCTCGTCGACCCGCGCGATCGTCTCGGCGATGCGGCCCACCGCGCCGTGCACGTCCGCGGCGTCGGCGCTCACGGCGGCGAGGACCGGCGCGATCGTCTCGATGGCCGCCGCCGTCTGCTGCGCGAGCGACTTGACCTCGCCCGCGACGACGGCGAACCCGCGGCCCGCCTCGCCGGCACGCGCGGCCTCGATGGTGGCGTTGAGCGCCAGGAGGTTCGTCTGCTCGGCGATCGACGTCACGGCCTTGAGCACCGAGGCGATCTCCGAGGAGGACGCACCGAGCCGCGTGACGACGTCGGCCGCCTCCCGCGTCTCCGCGACGGCCTGCGCCGCCTGGGCGGACGCGAGTGAGACGTCGCGCGCGACCGACTCGATCGCCGTGCGCATCTCGGTCATGGCCGCGCTCACGGCCTGCACCTCGGTGTCCACGGTGCCGGCGCTGCGGGACACCGCTCCGGCGCGCTCGCTCGTGTCGTCCGCGGCGGCCCCGAGCGTGGTGCTCGAGCCGTCGAGCAGCTCGGCGGTCCGGCGCACGGCGTCCGCGCCCACGGCCATCCGCTCCACGGCCTCGCGCATGCCCTGCACGGCCTCGGCGAGGGCGACGCCCATGACGCCGATCTCGTCGCTGCCCTCCGGCTGCACCACGACGGTCAGGTCACGCTGGGCGACGCGACGCAAGGCGGCGGTCAGCCGGCCGACGCGCCTGACGATGCGGCCCGACAGCAGCACGACGGCTGCGGCGGCGAGCAGTGTGACGCCGATCCCGACGAGGACGAGCGTGCGGCCCAGCGCGGCAGAGCCGTCGGCCAGCCGCTCGGGTGCGGCGTTCAGCTCGGCGTCCCAGCCCCACGCCGCCAGCGTCCAGCCCCACTCCGCGAAGCGCGTGAGGTGCACGCCGACCCCGCCCTGCGCCAGCTCGAGGTCCAGCTCGGTCTGCTCGCCGTCGCCGATGGCCGCGCCCGCCTCGAGGATCGTCGTCGCGTACGGCTGCCCGGCGGCGTCCACGGCGTCGGCCGCGGAGCCCGAGGCGCCGGGCGGCGGGACGACCCACTCCCCGGCGGAGTCCTGGACCGTGAGGTAGCCGGTCTCGCCGACCTGGATGCCGGCGAGCGCGTCGAGCAGGGGCTCGGCCACCTCGCTCTGCGGCACACCCACGAAGACGGCGCCGACGACCTCGCCCGCCCTGTCCGTCAGCGGGGCGTACGCCGTCACGTACGGCTGCCCGACGACCTGCGCCGTGCCGTAGAACGGCTCACCGGCCAGCATCGCGGACACGACGGCGTTCGGCGCGCCGTCGGTCCCGACGGCCGGGATGTAGGTGCCGATCGCACGGCCGCCCTCCGCCGTCTGGACCGTCGTGGCGACGCGCAGCATGTCGCCCTCGTCGTTCATCCGCTGGAACACCGTCGCGGCCGAGCCGAGCATCGACGTGATCACGTCGACCACGGGCGTGGGCACGTCGGGGGAGCTGTTCTGCCCGAGCTCCTGGCCGCCGACGAGCAGCGCCGGCAGCTCGACCTCGACGACGTCGCCGGTGACCTGGTTCTTCGCCGACCACTCCAGGGGCTCGCCGAAGGTGACGCCGCCGAACTGGCCGACGACGGCGCTCGCGACGTTGAGCTCGGACGCCATCCGGCCGGTCACCGTCGTCACCTGCGTGGTGACCAGCGTGTGGGCCTGGGTCACGACCTCGTGCAACGAGGCCTCGTTGAGCCGCTCGACGTCCTCGCCGGTGCGGTCGGCCAGGGCCGAGGTCTGCGCCATCCCGATCGCGGTGATCGCGGCGGAGGTGAGCACGACGGCGCCCGCACCGATGGCGACGAGCTGTGCGCGCAGGCTCCTGCGCAGGCTGATGGGCATGGGGCACTCCTCAGCAGCGGCAGCTCGCGGGGGCCGAGCACTCGTGACCGCTCCTGACGAAGGATTCGGCCGGCACCTCGACCGTGTGAGGCGGACGGCCGGGTGAGACGGTGTCTCACCCGTGGCCGTCGCGGGTCCGCTGGTCAGCCCGACACAGCCCGACGGCGCAGGACGAGCGTCCCGCCGAGCAGCGCCACCCCGCCGGCCAGCCACAGCACCAGGACGCCGATCGGGTCACCGGAGCCGGCGCCGTCGAAGTACGCGATCGACCGCAGGGCGCGCACGAGCGCACCCGGGGGGAGCGCCTGGCCGAGCTCGGCCCAGCCCGCGGGCAGGATCTCGGGCGCCGATGTCGCCGCCGACAGCGGGTTGCCGAGGAGCACCGTCGTGGCGGCGACGAGCACGAACCCTGGCCGGCCGAGCAGGGCGTGCGCGCCCACGACCGCCAGGCCGACGGCGGCGACGGCGAGAGTGACGACCCCGGACTGCGCCCAGGGGTTCCCCGTGAGCACACCCAGCCACGGGCCCGCGACGGCCTGCACGGCCAGCCCCCCGCCAACGGCGGCGGTCGCCACGAGTGTCACCCGGCGGGCGAGCCCCCGGACCGCGAGCACGGCGACGGCGCCGGTCGCGACGGACGCGAGGACGAGTGGGAGGGCCGCCGAGGCGAACCCGGCCCCGCGGGGGTCGTCCGGGGGCAGCGCGACGACGGGTTCCACCAGCACGGGTTCGACGAGCTCGACGCCCTCGCGCCGGGCGAGGTCCGCGCCGAGGGCTCGGGCCAGCTCCGTCAGCTGCGTGGCGACGGCGGGCCCACCAGCGGGCGCGGTGAGCATGCGCGCTCCGTCGGGCGTGAGGACCAGGGCGCCGTACGCCTCGCGCGCTCCGATGGCCGCCCGGGCGGCAGCCTCGTCCGGGAGCACGGTCACGTCGAGGGCGCCCGGCTGGGCGCCCTCGAGCGCGCGGGTGACGACCGTCGCCTGCTCGGGCGGGGCCACGAGCGCGACGGGAAGGTCACGCGGCCGGCCGGCGACGGCGGGCCAGACGAAGGCGCTGACCATCACGGTGACGAGCAGGACGAGCGCACCGGCGAGCAGGGCGAGGCGGCTCCACGGCGTCGTCGCCACCACGGGCGACCCGGGCGGGGCGGCGGCGGCGTCGACGGTGCGACCAGTGGCGAGTGTGGCGGACATCCCAACTCCCAGAATGAGCGTTCGTTTTGTGGCTCCAGGCTCGCACTGCAGGGCGGCTTTCGTCAAGAACGAGCGTTCGTTTTATACTGCCCCGACGGAGCACCCGGACGGGCGGCGCCGCGAGCGACGAGAGGACACCGGCGATGCCGCGAGTCAGCGAAGCCCACCGGGAGGCGCGGCGCGCCCAGATCGTCCGGGCGGCGCTGCACTGCTTCCACCGCAACGGCTTCCACCCGACGACGATGGATGACATCGTGCGGGAGTCGGGCCTGTCGGCCGGCGCCGTCTACACCTACTTCCGGAGCAAGGACGAGCTCATCTGCGAGGTGGGCTCCCTCAAGGTCGGCGGCCTGCGCGAGACGATCGACGCCCTCGCCGCCACCGACCCGCTCCCCCCGCCGGCCGACGTCGTCGCGACGCTGGTCCACCGGGTCGTCGCGCTCACCGAGGTCGACGGCCTGGACATGTCGCGGATCATCGTCCAGGGCTGGGCGGAGGTCCCGCGCAACCCTGCCCTGCGCGCGGTCGTGCAGTCCGCCTACGCCCACTTCCGCGCGTCGACGGCCGGCTACGTCGCGCGCTGGCGGAACGCCGGGCAGGTGCGTACCGGCATCGACCCGGACGACGCCGCGCCCGCCGTGGTGTCCCTGGTGCTCGGCTTCATCGTGCAGCGCGCCGTCCTCGGCGACGTCGATCCCGCGGCCTACGCGCGCGGGGCCGCGGCGCTCCTCGCCTGAGAGACCCGCCCCCGCCTCAGGCCTCGATGCCCTCGAGCATCTCCGTGACGAGGGCCGCCACCGGCGACCGCTCGGACCGCGTCAGCGTCACGTGCGCGAACAGCGGGTGGCCCTTGAGCGCCTCGATGACCGCGGCGACGCCGTCGTGCCGTCCGACACGCAGGTTGTCGCGCTGGGCGACGTCGTGGGTGAGGACCACGCGCGAGTTCTGGCCGATCCGCGACAGGACCGTGAGCAGCACGTTCCGCTCGAGCGACTGCGCCTCGTCGACGATGACGAACGCGTCGTGCAGCGAGCGCCCGCGGATGTGCGTGAGCGGCAGGACCTCGAGCATCTCGCGGCCGACGACCTCGTCCAGCACGTCGCGCGAGACCACCGCCCCGAGCGTGTCGAACACCGCCTCCGCCCAGGGGTTCATCTTCTCGTCCTGGCTGCCGGGGAGGTAGCCGAGCTCCTGACCGCCGACGGCGTACAGCGGTCGGAACACCATGACCTTGCGGTGCTGGCGCCGCTCCATGACGGCCTCCAGGCCCGCGCAGAGCGCGAGCGCGGACTTGCCGGTCCCGGCGCGGCCGCCGAGCGAGAGGATCCCGATGGACTCGTCGAGCAGCAGGTCGATGGCGATGCGCTGCTCGGCGCTGCGCCCGTGAACACCGAAGACCTCCTGGTCCCCGCGGACGAGCTGGAGCCGCTTGTCCTCGGTCACCCGCCCGAGCGCGGAGCCGCGCGGGGAGTGCACCACGACGCCCGTGTGGCACAGGAGCGGCCCGGGGTCCTGCCCGGTGAGGTCGACGTCCGCCAGCTCGAGGTGCTCGGCCTGCCAGAGCTCGGCCATCTGCCCCTCTGCCAGGTGGAGCTCGGTCATGCCCGTCCAGCCTGAGTCGACCGCGAGCTCCGCGCGGTACTCCTCGGCGGCGAGGCCGCAGGCGGAGGCCTTGATCCGCAGCGGCAGGTCCTTGGAGACGAGCGTCACGTCGCGACCCTCGTCGGCGAGGTTCTTCGCGACGGCCAGGATGCGCGTGTCGTTGTCGCCCAGCCGGAAGCCCGACGGCAGCACGGTCGCGTCGACGTGGTTGAGCTCCACCCGCAGCGACCCGCCGGCGTCGCCGACCGGCACGGCGTGGTCCAGGCGCCCGTGCTCGACGCGCAGGTCGTCGAGCATGCGCAGGGCGCTGCGCGCGAAGAAGCCCAGCTCGGCATGGTGCCGTTTCGCCTCGAGCTCGGTGATGACGACGACCGGGAGCACGACGTCGTGCTCGGCGAAGCGGAGCATGGCCCGCGGGTCGGACAGCAGGACGGAGGTGTCGAGCACGTAGGTACGGGTCACGGTGGCTCCCTCCGGCGGCGGCCCTACGACCGCGCCTGGCCGCTCCGCGCCGATCGGCGCTTGGCGAGGTGGACCCGGTCGACCGGCCCGAGGGCCGGGATCCGGCCCCTCCTCCGGAGCGGACGCTCCATGGGCTGGCCTCCCGAGGGACGACGGGCGTCGTCCTGATAGGGCGGACGCTACGTCCGTCCCCGGATGCGTCGCGCACGACACGCGGGCGCGCCACGCGTCGTCACACAGAGTTCACCTGACGCCCGCCCGGGGTCCGCCGGGCACCCGCCAGCGCCCCCGTCAGCGACCGAGCCGCCGCTCGCGGGCGGCGTAGGACCGCAGCGCGCGCAGGAAGTCGACCCGGCGGAAGTCGGGCCAGTACGCCTCGCAGAAGTAGAACTCGGTGTGCACGCTCTGCCAGAGCAGGAACCCGCCGAGCCGCTGCTCGCCCGAGGTCCTGATCACGAGGTCGGGGTCAGGCTGGCCCTTCGTGTACAGGTGCTCGGCGATGTGCTCGACGGTGATCGTGTCGGCGAGCTCCTCGAGCGTCGTGCCGTTGCCGGCGTGCTCGCGCAGGAGCGAGCGGACGGCGTCGGCGATCTCGCGACGCCCCCCGTAGCCGACGGCGACGTTGACGTGCATGCCCTGCACCCCGGCCGTGCGCTCCTGCGCCGCCTGGAGGGCAGCGGTGGCCGACGCCGGGAGCAGGTCGAGCGCGCCGACGACCTGCAGGCGCCACCGGCCGGTGGCGGCGAGGTCGCCCACGGTGTCGGCGATGATGCCGACGAGCTCGGCGAGCTCGCCGGGCTCACGGGTGAGGTTGTCGGTGGAGAGCATCCACAGCGTGACGACCTGGACCCCGACCTCGTCCGACCAGCGCAGCACCTCCGCGATGTGGTCGGCGCCGCGCCGGTGGCCCGACGACTTGTCCAGCCCCACGCTGCGCGCCCAGCGCCGGTTGCCGTCCAGGATCACCCCGATGTGCCGCGGGATGGCCTCCGCCGGCAGCGACGCGGCGAGACGGCGCTCGTAGAGGCCGTAGAGCGGGTGCGGCAGACGCATGTCGCGGGTCCCCCGGGTGGTGGCGGGCAGGTCGCTGTCACGGTACCCGCACGACCCGCGCCACCGACACGACGACGCTGGCGCGTCCGGCGCCATGCAGTAACCTACGCATGCGTAAACCTACGGAGGCGTAGGTTCGCGGGAGGTCACGATGACGACGAGCACCGAGCCGGGCCACGACACGACCGGCAACGCCGTCCTCGAGGCGGTCAAGCCCCGCCTGCGCGGCTGGATCCACGCCGGGATGGCACCCCTCGTGCTGGTCGCCGGCATCGTGCTCGTGGCGCTCTCCCCCACCAGCACGACGCGCGCCGCCAACGTCGTGTTCTGGCTGAGCGCTCTCATGCTCTTCGGCACGAGCGCGGTCTACCACTGCGGGCGCTGGTCGCCCCGGGTCGCCGGCGTCCTGCGCCGGATGGACCACACCAACATCTTCCTCATCATCGCCGGCACCTACACGCCGCTGTCCGTGATCCTGCTCGACGCGCCGACCGAGCGGACGCTCCTGATCATCGTGTGGTCGGGCGCGCTCGTCGGCCTGCTCATGCGCGTGTTCTGGCTGAACGCCCCGCGCTGGCTGTACACCCCGATCTACGTGGCGCTCGGCTGGGTCGCCGTCTGGTTCCTGCCCGCGTTCGCCGACGCCGGGGGCACGGCGCTCGTCTGGCTCGTCATCGCCGGCGGCATCGCCTACACGCTCGGCGCGCTCGTGTACGGCCTCAAGCGGCCCAACCCGAGCCCGCGCTGGTTCGGGTTCCACGAGATCTTCCACACGCTGACGGTCGTGGGCTACACCTGCCACTACGTCGCGGTGAGCATCGCCACCTACTCCGGCCGCTGAGGCTCCCGCAGCTCGCGGCGCATCCCCACGAGCGCGACCGCGAGCAGCAGGACCAGGCCGGTGTTCGCTGCGGCGTTGCGGGCGAACCCGGAGAGCAGGGACGCCGTCGAGTCCAGCAGGTACCAGGTCGCCACCGACGCGACAGCCGCCCGCCAGACCGCTGGCTCGCGCCGGCGCAGCCTGCGGGCCACCCAGGCGAGCAGCACCGACCACCCCAGGATCACGGCCCCCATGACCCGCAGGAGCAGCTCCAGGTAGTCGCGCGCGGCGCCGTCGGGCACCGGCCCCGGGCCGTCGAAGAACAGCGCGTCGAACGACGACGCCGTCGGTCCGGCCGCCAGCAGCATCGCCGCGCCGAGCAACGCGACCGCGCCGATGCCGACGGCGAGCAGGTCGTCCCACAGGCGCCGGCCGTGACGGCCGGTGACCGGACCCGCCCGATCCGCGCCGGGACCCGCGACCGGACCCCCGCCGGCGACCGTCCGGGGCACGACGGCGTAGCGGCGGTTCGCCAGGGACGGGTTGCGCC
>JAEZZV010000239.1 GCA_023418375.1 Actinomycetes bacterium
CCGCGGCCCGCGCCTGGCCGACGGCGCCGCGCCCCGTGGCTGCAGACGACCTGCTCCCCGAACGGGTGCTCGTGGGCGACGCGATCGCCCGGCGCACGCTCGTGGAGCAGGTGTACGCGCCGCTGGCGGCGGCCGGCGGCTCGCTCCTGGAGACCCTCGCCGCGCACGCCGAGCACGGGCGCTCGCTCGAAGCCGCGGCGCGGGTGCTCTACGTGCATCCGAACACGGTGCGGTACCGGCTGCGCAAGGTGGCCGAGGTGACCGGCTGGGACCCGCTGGACCCCCGCGAGGGCTACGTCCTGCAGACCGCGCTCGCGCTCGGCCGCCTCGAGGGCCCCGCCTGACGGCCGGAGCAGCGTGCCCCGCCCACGACGCCCTTTGTAGGGAGCGCACAAGGTCTCCCGGCGATCCTGGTGGACGTCGGAGGCCAGTGGGGCCCGCCCGGTTCGGCATGGTGGACGAGTGCTAGCGGTCGTGTGCCCGGGTCAGGGCTCCCAGTCCCCCGGCTTCCTCGGCCCCTGGCTGGAGATGGCCGGAGTCGCCGAGCAGCTCGCCGGCTTCGCCGACGCGTGCGGCGTGGACCTGGTGCGGCACGGGACCGTGTCGGACGCCGACACCATCCGCGACACCGCCGTCGCCCAGCCGCTCATCGTCGCGGCCTCGCTGGTCGCATTCCGCGCGCTGCTCGCGGGCCGGCCCGCGACCGATGTCGTCGACGTCACCGCCGGGCACTCGGTCGGCGAGCTCACCGCCGCAGCGGTCGCCGGGGTCGTCACCGACGACGGCGCCGTCGGCCTGGTGTCGCACCGCGCTCGCTCGATGGCCGCAGCCGCGGCGACGGCGCCCACCGGGATGGCAGCGGTCGTCGGCGGCGACCCGGAGGCCGTGCTCACCGCGATCGAGGCCGCCGGACTCTTCCCCGCGAACGTCAACGGCGGCGGTCAGGTGGTCGCGGCGGGCAGCCGGGAGGCCCTCACCGCTTTCGCCACGACACCGCCCGCCCGCGCCCGCGTCATCCCCCTCCAGGTCGCCGGGGCGTTCCACACGCCCTTCATGCAGCCGGCGCAGGAGGAGTTCGCGCCGGTCGCCGCCTCGTGGCCTGCGCACGACCCGGTCCTGCCCCTGCTCTCCGACGCCGACGGCCGCGCCTACGCCGCGCACCACGGCTGCCCGTTCGGACGGGGCAGCGAGGTGCTGCACCGTCTCGCCGAGCAGGTCGTGGCGCCGGTCCGCTGGGACCTGTGCCAGCAGACGATGACGGCGATGGGCGTCACCGGCCTGATCGAGCTGGCCCCGGCGGGTGTGCTCACCGGCCTCGCCCGCCGGGGACTGCCCGGCGTCGAGACGCTGGCCCTGTCCACCCCCGACGACCTCGAGGCCGCGCGCGACCTCGCAGCCCGCCACACCAAACGGCGACCCGAGGAGGCCCCGCAGTGACGCGCCCGACCCTGACCCAGAGCTCCGGCCCGGCGTTCACCCGGATCCTCGGCATCGGCGGCGTGCGTGGCGACCGGGTGGTGACGAACGACGAGATCGCCGGACCGATCGACTCCTCCGACGAGTGGATCCGGCAGCGGACCGGCATCGTCACGCGCACGCGTGCGGCTGCCGACGTCGACGTCGTCGAGCTCGCCGAGGGCGCGGCCCGGATCGCGATCGAGAACGCGGGCCTCGCGCCGGCGGAGATCGACGCGGTCATCGTGGCCACGACCACGTACTTCCACCAGACGCCCTCCGCGGCCGCCCTCCTGGCGGACCGGCTCGGCGCCGTGCCCGCCGCCGCGTACGACCTGTCCGCCGCCTGTGCCGGCTACGCGTACGGCATCGGGCAGGCCGACGCCCTCGTGCGCGCCGGCGCTGCACGGAACGTCCTCGTGGTCGGCGCGGAAAAGATGAGCGACTTCGTCGACCCGACGGACCGCTCGATCTCCTTCCTCCTCGGCGACGGCGCGGGCGCGGTCGTCGTCGGGCCTGCGGACGCCCCGGGCATCGGCCCCACGGTCTGGGGGTCGGCCGGCCAGGGCCACCTGATCAAGCAGACCGCCTCCTGGAAGGAGGCGTTCGAGCAGCGGTCCGAGTGGCCGACCCTGCGTCAGGAGGGGGCGAGCGTCTTCAAGTGGGCCGTCTGGCAGATGGCACCGATCGCTCAGCAGGCGATGACCGCCGCCGGCGTCACGGCCGACGACCTGGACGCCTTCATCCCGCACCAGGCGAACATGCGGATCGTCGACCAGATGGTCAAGCAGCTCCACCTGCCCGAGCGCGTCGTCGTCGGCCGGGACATCGCCGACACCGGCAACACCTCGGCCGCGTCCATCCCGCTGGCCGCCGAGCGACTGCTCCGCGAGGGGCAGGTCGCCAGCGGCGCGCTCGCCCTGCAGATCGGCTTCGGCGCCGGGCTGGTGTACGCCGCCCAGGTGGTCGTGCTTCCCTGAACCGCCCCGGGCCCCGACGGGCGCCCGCCAACCCCGGGCCGACGGCCCACCACGATGAGGAGAGAACCGATGGCGTACAGCGAGCAGGAGATCCTGGCCGGCCTGGCGGAGATCGTCAGCGAGGAGACCGGGCTGCCGACCGACTCCGTCTCGCCGGAGAAGTCCTTCACCGACGACCTCGACATCGACTCGCTGTCGATGATGACGATCGTCACCCTGGCGGAGGAGAAGTTCTCGGTCCGCATCCCCGACGACGAGGTCAAGAACCTCGCGACCGTGGGCGACGCCGTCTCGTTCATCGCCGGCGCCCAGGCCTGATCCGTCCCGGAGCGTCCGGCGGCCGATCCCGGCCGCCGGAGGCTTCCGGCACCCGCAGGAGGAACCGTGACCGCACCCGAGGTCGTCATCACCGGACTCGGCGCGACGACGCCGCTCGGCGGCGACGTGCCCAGCACGTGGGCCGCCGCGCTGGCCGGCGAGTCCGGCGCGCGCCCGTTCGACAACGACTGGGTCGAGAGCTACGAGCTGCCCGTGACGTTCGCGGCGCAGCTGCGCGTCGACCCGTCCCGGGTGCTGTCCCGGCCCGAGATGAAGCGGATGGACCCCTCGGCGCAGTACGCGATCGTGGCGCTGCGCGAGGCCTGGGCCGACGCCGGCGCCCCCGAGGTCGAGCCCACGCGCCTCGGCTCGGTCGTCTCCTCGGGCATCGGCGGCATCTGGACCACGCTCGACGCCTGGGACACGCTCCGCGCGAAGGGCGCTCGCCGCGTCCTGCCGATGACCGTCCCCATGCTCATGCCGAACTCCCCCACCGCCTACGTCGGGCTGGAGATCGGCGCCCAGGCCGGCGCGCACGCGCTCGTCTCCGCCTGCGCGTCGGGCGCCGAGGCGATCGGCTACGCCGCGGAGATGATCCGCTCGGGTCGTGCGGACGTCGTCGTGGCCGGTGGTACGGAGGCGGCGATCCACCCGATGCCGATCGCGGCGTTCGCGGCGTCCCGCACCCTGTCCACGCGCAACGACGACCCGACCGCGGCCTCCCGCCCGTACGACGTCGGGCGGGACGGCTTCGTCCTCGGCGAGGGGGCGGGCATCGTGGTGCTGGAGAGCGCCGAGCACGCGGCGGCCCGAGGCGCCCGGGTGCACGCGCGCCTCGCCGGCGTGGGCCTGTCCGCCGACGGCTATCACATGACCTCCCCCGAGCCCGAGGGGCGCGGCCAGATCGCCGCCATGCGGCGAGCGCTCGCGGACGCGGGCGTCGCCGCGACCGACGTCGCGCACGTGAACGCGCACGCGACGTCGACGACCGTCGGGGACCTCGTCGAGGCGCGGAGCATCCGCTCGGTGCTCGGCGGTGCGGCCGACGGCGTCGCCCTGTCCGCGACGAAGTCCATGACGGGCCACCTGCTCGGCGGCGCGGGCGCCCTGGAGACGATCTTCACCGTGCTCGCCCTGCGCGAGCGCACCGCTCCCCCGACGATCAACGTGTCGCAGCCTGACCCGGAGCTCGTGCTCGACCTGGTCCGCGACACCCCGCGCGCGCTGGCCGGCGGTCAGCTCGCGGCGATCAACAACTCGTTCGGGTTCGGCGGGCACAACGTCGCCCTGGTGCTCACCACTGCCTGACCGCCCGGCGCGCCGCGGCTCTCGGCAGGAACCTCAGCCGACGCGGTGCAGCCAGCGCACCGGTGCGCCCGCGCCCGCGTAGCGGAAGGGCTCGAGCTCGTCGTCCCACGCCTGCCCGAGGGCCAGGTCGAGCTCCCGGCGCATCCGCGCCGGGTCGTCGGCGTGCTCGAGCGCCGCACGCACCCGGTCCTCGGGGACGACGATGTTGCCGTGCACGTCGGTGACGGCGTGGAAGATCCCGAGGTCCGGCGTGTGGCTCCAGCGGCCTCCGTCGCAGCCGTGGCTCGGCTCCTCGGTGACCTCGTAGCGCAAGTGCGCCCACCCGCGCAGCGCGGAGGTCAGCCGGGCGCCGGTCCCCTGCGCCCCCTGCCACGACAGCTCGGCCCGGAACATGCCGGGCGCGGCGGGCTGCTCGGTCCAGTCCAGGGACGCGCGCGCGCCGAGGACGCCGCCGGCGGCCCATTCGACGTGCGGACACAGCGCACGGGGCGCTGAGTGCACGAAAAGGACGCCGCGGGTGATGGCACCGGCCATGTCGATCCTCCGCTCGGTCGAGGTGCGTCTTCCCCAACGACCTCGGTCACGAACGAGCGATCACCTGGCACTGCCTGCGGCGTGCTGGGACCAGCATGCCCGACGCGCGGGCTGAGATCCAGCAGGAACGCCGAGGTGCCGTCGCGCCGAGCGGCGGTCAGCCGAGCTGCTCGCGGATCGCCCGCATCGCCTTCTTGCGCTCGGCGCGCTCGAGCCGGTCGAGGAACAGCTTGCCGTCCAGGTGGTCGCACTCGTGCTGGAGGCAGCGCGCCATGAGCTCGGTGCCCTCGACGACGACCTCGCGCCCGTCGAGGTCCTCGCCGATCACCCGCGCGTACCAGGCGCGCTTCGTCGGGTACCAGAGCCCGGGGACGGACAGGCAGCCCTCGTCGCCGTCCTGGTACTCGTCCTCGCTGACCTCCACGAGGCGCGGGTTGAGGACGTAGCCGATCTCGTCGTCGATGTTCCATGAGAACGCGCGCAGGTTGACGCCGATCTGGTTCGCGGCGAGGCCGGCGCGGCCGTCGGCGTCGACGGTCTCGAGGAGGTCCTCGACCAGCGAGCGCACGCGCGCGTCGCGGTCGCGGATCGGCTCGCAGGGCGTCCGGAGGACGGGGTCACCGACGACGCGGATGTCACGCATGGCCATGGCGTCATCCTTCCATGCCGCGTGCACGCCTCGGTGCGGGAGCCCCGTCGCCGGTGGCCGACGTGCGTCATCGCCCTCGCGATACAGCGCGCGACGCCGCCCGGGGCGACCTAGGCTCCTGGCAGGTACGGCGCTCCGGCGTCACGAGGACAGGAGGACCCCATGCGGACCAAGGCGGCATTCCTCATCGGCGGTGCCATCGGCTACGTGCTCGGCACACGCGCGGGACGCGAGCAGTTCGAGCGCATGCGGGTGCAGTTCGAGAAGCTGTGGGAGGACCCGCGCGTGCAGAGCAAGGTCTCCGACGTCGAGCAGCGGGCGTCCGCGCTCGTGAAGGAGAAGGGCCCCGAGATCAAGGACAAGGTCTCCGAGGCCGTGCGCTCGGCCGCCGACACGGTGCGCTCGAAGGCGACCGACGACGATGGGTACACGGCTCCGTACGGCGGGGACACGACGACGCCGTCGACCACGACGACGCCGCCCGCGACCGCCTGATCCCCCCGGCACCGCCCGGGACGGCAGACTGTCCGGTGTGGACGTCGTCGCGCTCGCCCTGGGTGGCCTGCTGACCGTGGTCGGCGCCACGGCCCTGGTCGTGGCCTTCCGGCACGGGCAGGCCGGTCGTCCGGACGACGAGCGGCGGTGGTTCCGCCTCGCCGTGGCCGCGCTTGCGCTGGGGTCCCTGGGCTTCCTGCTCACCGTCATGCTCACCCGCTGACGGGCGGCCGGCCCGGCATCGCGCCCGGCCGGCCGCCCGTACGCCGCGGCTCATCCCCGCCGGTGGTGCGCCTCCGGCCGGTGGACGAGGTGCTGCGCGTACGCCGACAGGGTCAGGAAGCTCGGGTACTCCTCCGCCAGGGCGACCTGCCGGAACAGAGCCTCGGCGTCGTCGAACCGGTCGCCCTCCGACCTGGGCAGCGTCGCCACGACATCGGCGAGCACCTCAGCGACCCACGCGCCCGTGATCCGGCGCCCTTCGGCCGTCTCGGTGCCGTGGTGGATCCACTGCCAGATCTGCGACCGCGAGATCTCCGCCGTCGCGGCGTCCTCCATGAGGTTGTCGATCGCCGCTGCCCCGACGCCCCGCAGCCACGACTCGAGGTAGCGCAGGGCGACGCTCACGTTGCCACGAACGCCGGCCTCGGTGACCCGCCCGTTCGCCGACCGGAAGTCGAGGAGGTCCGCGGCGCTGACGCGCACGTCCTCGCGCAGGCGGTGCCGCTGGTCCTGCCTGTCGCCGAGGGCGGCGTCGAACACCTCGCGGGCGACCGGGACCAGGTCCGGGTGGGCCACCCACGTGCCGTCGAACCCCTGGCCGGCCTCGCGCTCCTTGTCCGCACGGACCTGGTCGAGCGCTCGCGCGGTGACCTCCGGGTCGCGCCGGTTCGGGATGAAGGCCGACATGCCGCCGATGGCCTGGGCACCCCGGCGGTGGCAGGTCGCCACCAGCAGCTCGGTGTACGCCCGCATGAACGGCACCGTCATCGTGACCTGCGCCCGGTCGGGCAGGACGTAGCGCGGCCCGCGCTCCCGGAAGGTCTTGATGATGCTGAAGATGTAGTCCCAGCGGCCCGCGTTGAGGCCGGCGCAGTGGTCGCGGAGCTCGTAGAGGATCTCCTCCATCTCGAAGGCCGCGGTGATCGTCTCGATCAGGACCGTGGCCCGGATGGTGCCGTGCGGGAGGCCGAGGCGGAGCTCCATGACCGTGAAGACCTCGTCCCACAGGCGCGCCTCCAGGTGGTTCTCGATCTTCGGGAGGTAGAAGTAGGGCCCGCGGCCGCCCGCCACGAGCGCCGCGGCGTTGTGGAAGGCGTAGAGGCCGGCGTCGACGAGGCTCGCGGAGGCCGCCGTCGACTGCCCGGACCGGTCGACGAACCGCAGGTGCCGCTCGGCGAGGTGCCAGCCGCGGGGGCGCATGACGATCGTGGGCGTCACCGGGCCGACGCGGTACTCCTTGCCCTCGGCCGAGACGAAGTCGACCTCGCCACGGATCGCGTCGGCCAGGTTCAGCTGCCCGCCGACGACGTTCTCCCACGTCGGCGACGTGGCGTCCTCCTGGTCGGCGAGCCAGACCCTGGCCCCGGAGTTGAGCGCGTTGACAGTCATCTTCCGGTCCGTCGGACCGGTGATCTCCACACGCCGGTCCTCCAGGCCGGGCCCGGGCCCGGCCACCCGCCACGTCGGGTCGGCCCGGACCGCGGCCGTCGCGGGCAGGAAGTCGGGGTCGACGCCGTTGCTGTAGCGCTCCTGGCGACGTTGCCGCTCGAGGAGCAGGTCGTGGCGGCGCCCGGCGAAGCGGATGTGCAGGTCGGTGAGGAAGGCCAGGGCCTGCGGGGTGAGCACCCGATCGATGCCGGGCACCGCCGGGCCGGCCACCTCGAGCCGCGCCTCGTCGTGCGCGAAGGCCGGGCGGCGCGCGGGATCGGTCTCGACCGGCCGGCTCGCGGGGCCGGTGGGGGCCGTCGTCGGACGGGTGGGCTGGGCGAGCGGGGTGTGGGCGTTCATCGGTGTCCTCCGAACTGGGCGGTCTCGGTCGAGCCGGCCATCGCGGTCGTCGCGCTGTCAGGGTTGAGCACGGTCGCCACGCGGTCGAAGTACCCCGTGCCGACCTCGCGCTGGTGGCGCGTGGCCGTGTAGCCGTCCGCCTCCGAGGCGAACTCGGCCTCCTGGAGCGCGACGTACGCGGTCATCCCCTGCTCGGCGTAGCCCCGGGCGAGGGAGAACATCGCGTGGTTGAGGGCATGGAAGCCCGCGAGGGTGATGAACTGGAAGGCGTAGCCGTACGAGCCGAGCTCACGCTGGAAGCGCGCGATCGCCGCGTCGTCGAGGTGGGCCTTCCAGTTGAACGACGGCGAGCAGTTGTACGCGAGCAGCTTGCCGGGGAACCGCTCGTGGACCCGCTCGGCGAACTCCCGCGCGAGCGCGAGGTCCGGCTCCCCGGTCTCGACCCAGAGCAGGTCCGCGTACTCGGCGTACGCCAGCGCCCGGGCGACGACGGCGTCGAGGCCCGGCCGGACCCGGAAGTACCCCTCGGCCGTGCGCTCGCCGGTCAGGAACTCGGCGTCCCGCGGGTCGACGTCGGAGGTGAGCAGGTCCGCGGCGAGCGCGTCCGTCCGCGCGACGACGACCGTCGGCACGCCCGCGACGTCGGCCGCGAGGCGGGCGGCGCTCAGCGTGCGCACGTGCTGCGAGGTCGGCACGAGGACCTTGCCGCCCAGGTGGCCGCACTTCTTCTCCGCTGCGAGCTGGTCCTCCCAGTGCACACCCGCCGCCCCGGCCGCGATCATCGCGCGCATGAGCTCGTAGGCGTTCAGCGGCCCGCCGAAGCCGGCCTCGGCGTCGGCGACGATGGGGGCGAGCCAGTCGCCGAGGTGCCGGCCGGGCCGGGCCTCGGCCCCGGTACCCGCGAGCGCCGCCTCGACCGCGTCGACCTGGTCCGCGCGCAGCAGCGCGTTGTTGATCCTGCGGACGACCGCCGGCACCGAGTTCGCCGGGTACAGGCTCTGGTCGGGGTACGTCTGCCCGGACAGGTTCGCGTCGGCGGCGACCTGCCAGCCGGACAGGTAGATCGCCTTGAGCCCCGCGCGCACCTGCTGGACTGCCTGGTTGCCGGTCAGCGCGCCGAGCGCGGCGACGTAGTCCTCGGTGTGCAGCAGCTCCCAGAGCCGCTCGGCGCCGCGGCGGGCCAGCGTGTGCTCCTCGGTGACCGTCCCGCGCAGGGCGATGACGTCCTGCGCGGAGTAGTCACGCCGGATGCCGGCCCACCGGGGGTCGCTCGCCCACTCCCGTTCGAGCTCGGCGGCCGTCTGCACCTGGTCACCGGGCCGGGCC
>JAEZZV010000240.1 GCA_023418375.1 Actinomycetes bacterium
CGGGGGACGCGGTCGACGCGGACCGCGACGCCTGGTGGCAGGTGGCCGCGTTCCGCGCCTACGCGGCGCACACCCGGACGCCGGAGTTCGCCGCCGGCCTCGACGACCTGGTCCGGGACGCGCGCGCCCGCACGACGACCGTCATGTGCAGCGAGTCCCTGTGGTGGCGCTGCCACCGTCGCCTCGTAGCCGACGCCGTCGTGCTGCTCCGGGGGCTCCCGGTGGTCCACCTCGGGCACGACGGACGACGCACGGAGCACGTCCCCTCCGCCGGTGCCCGCGTGGGGCCGGACGGCCTGTCCTACCCGGCGCCGGGGTGACAGCCGCCTGGCGCCCGGCTCAGGTGTGCGGCGCCGGATCCGGCGTCGGCGTGTCGGAGACCCGGCGGCTCGTCCGGCCGAGCACCGTCGGCAGGACGAACCACGCGCCGACGAGACCCGCGAGAAGGGTCAGCGACGCCGTGACGGCGACGCCGCGCGTCGCGACGACGTCGAACACGAGGAGGACGACACCGGACACGGTCAGGGCGAGGAACACGAGACCGATGCGCATCAGCCGGTCCGCCTCCGTGACCAGCGCCGACTTCGCGCGCCGGCGGAACAGCATCCGGTGCAGGCTCACGGGGGCGACCATGAGGCCGGTCGTCACCGCGGCGAGCATGACGAGGACCAGGTAGAACACGCGCTGCTCGTCGCTCAGGTCGGCGAAGCGCGACTGGAACGGCACGGTGAGCAGGAAGCCCGTGAGGATCTGGACACCCGTCTGGGTGACGCGCAGCTCCTGAAGGATCTCGCCCCAGTTGCGGTCGAGGCGCTCGGTGGGCGTCTCGTGCCGGTCGTCGACGAGGGGCCGGTCGCTGCGCGGGTCCATGCGCCCATCGTGGGGCGTGGGCGTCGCGCCGCGCCACCGCGCGGCAGCACGGCCCGTGGATCAGAGGAAGGCGACCGGGTCGAACTCCGACAGCGGGATGATCCGCACGCGGGGCAGCACGACCGTGAACGCCCGCGCGTCGGTCTCGAGGTCGAACAGGTGCAGCCCGCCCTCGGTGAGGTGCTGGAGCGCCGTCGACGTGAACTCGCGGAACCCGAGGACGCCGACGTTGCGCTCGGGCCCGAGGAGGGCGGCGAGCTGCGTGGCGAAGTCGCTGTCGTGGCTGGCCAGGAGGACGTCACCCGGGCGTTCCTCGAGGGCCTCGAGCGTGCGCTGGATACCGATGTCGACGACCTTCTCGGTCGGCGTGCCGGCCAGGGGGATGGGGCGGAAGCCGATCGCCAGGAGCGCCTGGACGAACGACATCGGCATCGTGCCGTTCGACGCGTCGAGGAAGAAGAGGCCGACGACGTCGTCCCCGCCGAAGGTCGTCCGCGCGAACTCGAGCACCTTCTCCCAGCGCGGGCGCTGCTCCGGGGCGGGCCGGGCGCCGAGGATCGAGCCACCGAGCGTGGCGTCGATGTTCTCGCCGTCGACGAGCAGGTACGTGGTGCGCCGGGCGCCGTCCGTCATGGCCGCAGGCTAGCGGGCGGGCGCGACGCGGGGGAGTCGGCCGGGGTCGCCGCCGACGGGTCGGCCCGGCGTCGCCCGGGGGCTGCGCCCCCGCTCACGTGGCCGCGAGCGGGGGCGGGGCGGTGCCCGTCTCACCCGCACAGGGTGTGGTGGTGCACCACGGCCTTGCGGCCGGCCATCGCTCTCGCGATGGCTGAGAAGCGTGACCAAACCGTAACCCGTGCTTGACCAAGTCGCACCCGCGGGGTTGGCGGCAACTTTCGGCAGGGGCGCGAAGCCGAGTGTTTCGGGCTCGCGAACACCCTCGGCGTGACCTGGTGCTTCCCGGAGTGCGGGCACGGCGGTTCTCATCCATCGATCGGCCGTTACGTCCACCATGCGGAATGCGGGCCGCGGGAATGTCCGTTCTGCGAGACGTCTGGTCCGCGTTCCTGCACGTCGGGAGGCAGGCGGGCGCCCAGAGAGGGATCCGCGGTGCGAGAGCGTTCCCATGAAGTCTTGACCGCGCCAGAGCTCGGGTCCCATCCTGGCCGCGTCGTGCGGGTGTCGCCGGTGCCGCGCGACGGTCATCGGTCGGCGACGGCGCCGGCCCGAACCCAGGGGAGACCATGACAGCGACGCATCTTCGGCGTGCCTCCACGGCGGCACTCGCCACCACCGCCCTCGTCCTCGCCGCCGCGCCGTCGGCAGTGGGGGCCGACGACGTGCTCGAGCCGGGCACGGACATGTACCTCGACATGTGGAGCTCGCGCGTCGAAGCGGCGGCCGGGCTGACCGGGCAGGACCTGACGAACGCCCTGCTCCTCGCGCAGTACCCCGCCGCCACGTGGCTCGAGACCGGCTCGCCGGCCGAGGTCGCGGCCCAGGCCGCCGACGTCGTCGAGCAGGCAGAGGCCCTCGGCGAGGTGCCCGTGCTCGTGGCCTACAACATCCCGTTCCGCGACTGTGCGCAGTACTCGGCCGGCGGCGCCACGTCGGTCGCCGAGTACACCGCCTGGATCGACGGCGTCGCCGAGGGCATCGGTGACCACCCGGCCGTCGTGATCGTCGAGCCGGACGGCCTGGGGATCATCCCCTGGTACACCCCGCTCGGCCAGACCGCCCCCGAGTGGTGTCAGCCGGCAGAGGCCGACCCGGCCACCGCCGCCGACGAGCGGTTCGCGATGCTGAACTACGCCGTCGACGCCCTCGGCGCGCTGCCCGCGACCGCCGTCTACCTCGACGGGACGCACTCCGGCTGGCTCAACGTCGGTGACATCTCCGACCGGCTCGCCAAGGCCGGCGTGGCCGACGCGACCGGGTTCTTCCTCAACGTGTCGAACTACCACTACACCGAGAACCTCGTGCAGTACGGCACGTGGATCAGCAAGTGCCTCGGCCGGGACAACGTCGCCGACTGCCCCAACCAGTACTGGAACGGCGGGCCGGCCGACGCGATGATCTCCCAGCTCATGGGCGGCGAGTGGCGGGGCGTCGCGCTGAGCGGCGCGGGGGTGTGGAGCGACACGGCGAGCGACCCGGCTCTCAACACCTCCGGCATCAACGCCCGGTATGCCGCCGACCCGGCGACGGTGCACTTCGTCGTCGACACCTCGCGGAACGGCCAGGGGCCGTGGACGCCACCGGCCGGGCAGTACCCGGACGCGCAGGACTGGTGCAACCCGCCCGACCGTGGCCTGGGCGCGCGGCCCACGACCGACACCGGCAACCCGCTGGTCGACGCCTACCTGTGGGTGAAGATCCCCGGCGAGTCCGACGGTCAGTGCTCGCGTGGCCTCGGCCCGACAGGGACCGTCGACCCCGAGTGGGGCGTCGTCGACCCCGGCGCCGGCCAGTGGTTCGCCCAGCAGGCCGCGGAGCTGCTCGCTCTGGCGAACCCGCCGGTGGCCCCGCCGGCGTGCGAGATCGAGTACACGGTGCACGGCAGCTGGCCGCGGGGCTTCAACACCCAGGTCTGGCTCAAGAACACCGGCACCACCCGCATCGACGGATGGGACCTCAGGTTCGCGTTCGAGGGCGGGCAGTCGCTCGACAACGTCTGGAGCTCGGACCTGACGCAGGTCGGCTCCGTCGTCCTCGGCGAGAACCTGTCCTGGAACGCGCAGATCCGGCCGGGCCAGCGCACGACGTTCGGCTTCATCGGCCGCACGCCGGACGGCCCGGGGGCCGAGCCGCTCCTCTTCCTCGTGAACGGGGCTGCCTGCACGGTCCGCTGACGACAGGCGAACGGTGGGGCCGGGCCGCGCAGGCCCGGCCCCACCGCGCCGTCAGGGGTACAGGCCGCGGGTGCGGTGCGCCGTCGCGACGCGCTGCACCGACAGCAGCAGGGCGGCGTCGCGCAGGGTGACCCCCTCGCGGCGCGCCATGTCCGCGACCGCGGCGTACGCGGTCGCCATCCGATCGGCGAGCTTCGCCTCGATCTCCGCCTCGGTCCACCAGTAGGCCTGCTGCGCCTGCACCCACTCGAAGTAGGACACGACGACGCCGCCGGCGTTCGCGAGGATGTCGGGCACCACGACGACGCCACGGTCGGTGAGGATGCGGTCAGCGCGCGGGGTCGTGGGGCCGTTCGCGCCCTCCACCACCCACCGGGCCTTCACCTCGGGGGCGTTCTCGTGCGTGAGGACGCCCTCGACGGCAGCCGGGACCAGGACGTCGACGTCCAGCGTCAGCAGATCGGGCCCGGGCAGCGGGTCGCCACCGTCGAAGTCCACGACCGACCCGGTGCGTCGGACGTGCTCCACCAGTCGCGGAAGGTCGAGCCCGCCGCTGCGGTGCACCGCCCCGAACTCGTCGCTGACGGCCTCGACGCGCGCCCCGCCGTCGGCGAAGAAGCGCGCCGCGTGCGAGCCGACCTTGCCGAAGCCCTGGACGGCGACCCGTACGTCGGGCAGGTCGAGCCCGGCCTCGGCCAGCGCGGCGCGGGCGCAGTGCACGACGCCGCGGGACGTCGCCGTCGCCCGGCCGAGCGAACCGCCCACCTCGAGGGGCTTGCCGGTGACGACCGCCGGGATGGTGAAGCCCTGGTTCACCGAGTAGGTGTCCATGACCCAGGCCATGGTCTGCGCGTCGGTACCGACGTCGGGCGCCATGATGTCCCGCTCGGGCCCGATCATCGGCATGATCTCGCTGGTGTACCGCCTGGTCACACGCTCGAGCTCGGCGGGGGAGTAGAGACGCGGCTCGATGGCGACGCCGCCCTTGGCGCCGCCGTAGGGCAGCTCGACGACGGCGCACTTCCACGTCATCCACATGGCCAGCGCGCGCACCTCGTCGATGTCGACGCTCGGGTGGTAGCGGAGCCCGCCCTTGCCCGGCCCTCGCGTGATGTTGTGCTGCACGCGGAACCCGTGCAGCAGCTCCGTGCTCCCGTCGTCGCGCCGCAGCGGGATGGCGACGTGCAGCTCGCGGCGGGGGGTCGCGAGCATCCTGTGCAGCCCCTCGTCGTAGCCGAGGCGCGCGACGGCCGCCGCGAGCTGGGCGTGCGCGGTGGCCAGCGGGCCGGCATGGCCCTGACCGGGTGCCTCGGGCGGGCCGGCTGCGGGGACGGGCGTGGGGTGGGCTGCGGGCTCGGGCGTGGGCTCGTGGCTCGGCTCGGGCATCGGCGGGTGCCTCCTGGTGCGGGTCGGCCGCGTCCTCGTCGACGCGGCACTCGGCGTGGCCCACTCTCCCGCTCCGTCCCGCCGTCCGCCACTGCCTCGCCCGACCGGGCGCAGCGCAGCGGTTCCGCGGTCGGCGAAAAGGCGTTGTCCGCGTGTGGGACCTCCGTCCTACAGTCGCCGACGTGAACACGAACGCAGGGAGCGGGGCCGGCGTCATCGCGCGCGGGCTGGTGAAGCGGTACGGGAAGGTCACGGCGCTCGCCGGCGTGGACCTCGACGTCCCCCAGGGCACCGTGCTCGGGCTCCTGGGGCCCAACGGGGCGGGCAAGACGACCACCGTCCGCATCCTCAGCACGCTGCTCAGGCCCGACGAGGGGACCGCGTCCGTGGCGGGCGTCGACGTCGCGCGGCACCCACGGGAGGTGCGCCGCCGCATCGGCCTGTCGGGTCAGTACGCGGCCGTCGACGAGTACCTCACCGGGTACGAGAACCTCGTCATGATCGGGCGCCTCTACCACCTGGGTCGCGCGCAGGCGAAGGCCCGGGCCCGCGAGCTGCTCGCGCAGTTCCGGCTCGAGGACGCGGCGGACCGGGCCAGCCGCACCTACTCCGGCGGTATGCGGCGCCGGCTCGACCTCGCCGGCGCGCTCGTCGCCGACCCGCCCGTGCTCTTCCTCGACGAGCCGACGACGGGCCTCGACCCGCGCGGGCGCACCGAGATGTGGGAGGTCATCCAGGGCCTGGTGGCGCGCGGGACGACCCTCCTGCTCACCACCCAGTACCTGGAGGAGGCCGACCGCCTCGCCGACACGATCGTCGTCATCGACCACGGGCGCGTGATCGCGCTGGGCACGGCCGACGAGCTCAAGGCCCAGGTCGGCGGCGACCGCCTCGAGGTCACGGTGCGCGACGGCGACCGGGTGGCCGAGGCCGCGACGCTGCTCGCCCCGATCGGCGTCGGCGAGCCGACCGTCGACGAGCACCGGCGCGCCGTCCTCCTGCCCGTGAGCGGCGGGTCCGCGGTCCTCACCGACGCGCTGCGCCGCCTGGACGCCGCGGGCGTGGTGATCGACGACGTCGGACTGCGCCGGCCGACGCTCGACGACGTCTTCCTCGCCCTGACCGGACGCCCCGCTGAGGAGCACGAGGAGCCCGACGGCGACGGCGCCCCCGCCGCTCGCGCGGCGCAGAAGGAGACGGTCCGATGAGGGTCCCCACGGTCATCGCCGACGCCGACGTCGTCGCGCGACGCAATCTCATCAAGATCAAGCGGGTCCCGGACCTGCTGGTCTTCACCACGCTGCAGCCGATCATGTTCGTGCTGCTGTTCGCGTACGTGTTCGGCGGTGCGATCGGCGGCTCCCTGGCCGGGCAGTCGAGCCTGGCCTATCGCGAGTTCCTCATGGCCGGCATCTTCGCCCAGACCGTCGTCTTCGGCGCCACGATCACGGGCTACGCGCTCGCGGAGGACGTGCGCAAGGGCATCATCGACCGCTTCCGCTCGCTGCCGATGGCCCCGTCCGCCGTCCTGACCGGGCGCACCTTCAGCGACGTCATGAACAACGTGCTCGTGCTGATCGTGATGTCGCTGACCGGGCTCCTGGTCGGGTGGCGCATCCGCGGGTCGATCGGCGAGGCCGTGCTCGGCTACCTCGTGCTGCTGGCGTTCGCCTACGCGATCTCGTGGATCATGGCGTGGGTCGGGATGCTGGTGCCGAGCCCCGAGGTCGTCAACAACGCGGCGTTCATCATCATCTTCCCGCTGACGTTCATCGCGAACACCTTCGTGCCGTTGGAGACCCTGCCGGGCCCGCTGCAGACCTTCGCCGACTGGAACCCGGTGTCGTCGGTGACGCAGGCGGCCCGCGAGCTGTTCGGCAACGTGCCGCCGGGCACCCCGGAGCCGACCAGCTGGGCGCTGCAGAACCCGGCGCTCTACACGTTCTTGTGGGCCGGGGTGATCCTGGTGATCTTCGTCCCGCTCGCGAACGCCCAGTACCGCCGCGCGGCCAGCCGCTGACGCGGGCCTCGGCCGGCGAGGTCCTCCGGACCTTGCCGGCCGGGCACGCCCTCCGGACCTCAGCCGAGGGAGTCGTCACCTCAGCCGAGGTAGTCGTAGTGCCAGTACTCGGGGTTCCCGGGGTCGTTCGCGGCCAGGCTGTGCCAGCCGTAGGCCGGTCCGTTGGCGACGAGCCACTCGTAGCGCGCGGACCCGAAGTCGTACGCGGCCCACTCCCACGTGTCGAACGCGGTTCCCCACCCGTGGTTCGACGTGCCCGGCTGGGCAGCCAGGCGGCCGTACAGCTCCCGGGCGCGCACCTGGTCGTCGTAGGACCGGTAGGACAGGTCGATGGCGATGTTCTCGCCGAACTGCGCCCGGAACGCGTCGTTGAGCCGCACCAGCGCCTCGGCGGCGTCGGTCCGCAGCCACTGCTGGTTCCCCCGGGAGTCGGCACACCAGCCGAGCGGGGTCATCGCCGACCGGGGGATGTGCCCGTTGCTGCCGTCGCCGTCCTCGGTGGGCACGGAGGTGAAGAGACCGCCCGTCTCGATCAACGGCTCGTAGGAGCCGGCGCCACCGCAGTCCGGCCCCGCACCCGAGCGGTTGTCCGCCGCGCGCTGTGCGGCGGCGGCGGCGTCGGCCGCGGCTGCCTCCTGCTCCGCCCGCCACTCGGCCTGCGCGGCGCTCACGGCGGCCGTCGCGTCCACGACCGTCGCCGTGGCCGTCGCGAGGGTCGAGGTCTGCTCCGGCGTCGGGTCGTCGGGGTCGGCCGCCAGCAGCGCGCGTAGCGCGTCCAGGG
>JAEZZV010000272.1 GCA_023418375.1 Actinomycetes bacterium
GACCCGGCCTGCGCCGCCCGGGGTGGCCGATCGGCGGGAGCGCCCCGGCCGGCGGTGACGCTCCGGCCGGCAGGCGTCGCGGGTGTCGGCGCGAGGACGGTGCTCATGCGGTCACCTCCGCCGGCACGACGAGCACGTCGCCGGGGTGGATCAGCCCGGGGTCGGGACCGACGACGTCGCGGTTCGCCGCGTACAGCAGAGGCCACGCTGCGGCGATCCGCGCGTCGTCACAGCCGGCGGGCAGGAGTCCTGCGGTGATGCTCCAGAGGCTGTCGCCGGCCTGGACGGCGGCGGTCAGCGCCGGCGCCTCGGGAGCAGCGGCGTCGGGCGTCGTCACCGCGGGAGCGGAAACGGCCACGGTGGGCGCGGCGACGCCGACGTGGCCGTGCCCTGCGGGTCCGGCGTCCGCCGGGGATGGGGCTGGGGTGGGCACCTGCGTCGCGGAGCCCGTGGTGACCGCCCAGCCGACGTCGATCTCGTCGGCGAGGGCCGTGGTCCCGAGGCCGACCGTGAGGCTCGCCCCGAGCCCCAGGGCGAGCATGCGCCGGAGGAGGACCGGCACGAGCCGCGCGGCGACGGCCTCGGTCCGCGTCCACCGCCGCCCGGCCGTGGCCGCGCACGACGTCGCCGCCAGCATCGCGCACCCGACGGTGAGCACCGCCGCCGCGAGCGCGCCGAGCGCCAGGACGACCGTGCCCACCAGCGCGTCGGGGGCGGGTACCTCCGTCGAAGCACCGGCGGCGAGACGCCCGAGGCCGATCGCGGAGCCGCCGGTCGCGCTGGCTGCCACGAGGGCGCGCAGTGCGCCGGTCCGGGAGGGGGCACGAGGGTCCACGGTCGCTCCAGGGATCACGTCGGCGATCACGGATGATGCCGAACGATGCATGATGATGATGGAAGAGCATGCTGGATCGTCGGGCTGGCGTCGACACGGCGCCCACTCTGTGGACAAATCGGATATGCGGGTGAGCGGGGCCACCTACCGTGAGGCCATGCGCTGGGGTGCCCTGTTCGCCGACCTCGAGCTCCAGCTCGAGGCCGCCGAGGCCCGCGAGGCGCTCGGTGACGTCCCGGACCTCACCCGGGCGGAGCGTGCCGGCGTCGGACTGGGGGCCAGGCTCCGCGCGCACGAGGGTGACGTCGTCGTCACCGTGCACGGTGGGCACGTGCTGCGGGGCGTGCCCACCGAGGTCGGGGCGGCATGGGTCCTGCTCTCGGAGGGCCCGCGAGAGCATCTCGTCCCGCTGGAGGCCGTTGCCGTCGTCAGCGGCCTCGGGGACGTCGCCGCGCCCGCCCAGGGCGCCGTGGGCAGCCGGCTACGCCTGGGTCATGCGCTGCGCGCCGTCGCCCGCGACCGCTGCGTGGTGCGGGTGCTCACCACCGCCGGGACGCTGGTCGGGCGGGTGGACGCCGTGGGGACCGACCACCTGGACCTGGCGCTGGTGCGCCCCGACGACGACCGGCCGAGCGGCGCGCGATGCGCGGTCGGGTGGTCAGCGATGCTCGTGCTGAGCCGCGGCTGAGCCTGCCTCGATGCTCGCGCGGGTCTCGGCGTACATCCGCTCGATGTAGGCCTCGAGCTGGTCGGCCTCGACGCGCCACTGGCCCGCCTTGCCCTGCCCGCCCACCTTCATCGCGGGGAGGTCGCCGGACTTCACCAGGGCGTACGCCTGCGTCATCGAGATGTTGAGCACCTCTGTCACGTCGGCGAGCGTCAGGAAACGCGGCATGGCAGGAGTGTGGCACGTCGGCGTGGTCGTCCCGAATCGATGCACAGGCAGGACGGAAGACCGGGACGAACACTCGTAAGTCGGGCATGATGAGCGGCGCCGATCGCGGGATCCGCCGCGCGGATCGCCAGACGAGGGGGGACATGGCCGGCCAACCGCACCCACCGACGAGCCCGGCGGCGCTGCGGCTGCGGCGACCGGGGTGGCGCGACCCCCGGCTGCTGCTCGGCGTCGTGCTCGTGGCGGGCTCCGTGGCCCTCGGCTCGACGCTCGTGACGGCGGCAGGGCGCACGGTCCCCATCTACGCAGCGGCGCAGGCGCTGGTGCCGGGGGACGTGGTCGACACCGGGGCGCTGCGCGTGCGCGAGGTGCGCCTGGAGGACGCGGGCGAGGTCTACCTTCCGGCGGAGGCACCCGTCCCTGACGGTCTCGTGGTGACGCGGACCGTGGGCGCCGGCGAGCTCGTCCCCCGGAGCGCCGTCGCTGCCGCGGCCGACCTGGCGCTGCGCCCTGTGGCCATCGAGCTGGACGGTGACCCGTCACGCGGGCTCGCCCCTGGCGCACGGGTGGACCTCTGGTTCGTCCCGAGCAGCGGGTCGGATGGCCTGGCGACGGCGGCGGCCGGGGAGGCGGCTGCCCAGCCCGAGATCCTGGTGGCGGGGGTCACCGTGGCGGAGGTCGGCGAGCCACGCGGTGGCCTTGCCGTCGGTGGCGGGGTGACGGTGCACGTCCTCGTCCCGGAGGCCGACTTGCCCGCGGTGCTGGCGGCGCTCGCCGCCGACGGCTCCGTCGAGGTGGTGCTGGTGCCGGGGGCGTCCGGATGAGTGCGCTGGTCGGCGTCCTCAGCGCCGTGACGGGCGAGGACGAGGCCGTCGCCGTCCGGGTCCTCGCGGCGGACCGGGCCCTCGAGGTGGTCCGGCGGTGTGCGGACCTCGCCGAGCTCCTCGCCGCGGGAGCGGCCGGGATCGGTCGGGTGGCGGTCGTCTCGGCCGACCTGCCCGGGCTCGACCGCGAGGCGGTCGGTCACCTGCACGGCTCGGGGGTCTGGGTCGTCCTGGTGGCCGACGACGGCCGGACGGAGCGGGCCGAGGCGCTCGGCGCGGACGCGGTGACGCACGAGATTGGCGCCGTCGGTCGCGTCGTACGGTCGGTGCTCGACGGCGGACCCGTGCCGTCGGTGCCCGCGGTGCCGGCCCCGTCCCGCGCCGCGGACGGTCTCCTGGTCGCCGTGTGGGGGCCCACGGGCGCGCCCGGTCGCACCACCGTCGCCGTGAACGTGGCGGCCGAGCTGGCCGGGCG
>JAEZZV010000057.1 GCA_023418375.1 Actinomycetes bacterium
GGCCCCGCCAGAGGGCGGGGCCCGGCCCGGCGATCAGGCCGCCGTGGTGCCGCGGTGCCGCAGCACGCGGCGTGTGACCAGCACGCCGCCGGCCACGACGAGCAGGCCGAGCAGGACCGACACGCCGATCTGCACGTACACCCAGGTGGGCGGCGTGTAGGTGACCGTCGCGCCGGGTGCGAGCCCGTTCATCGCGTTCGAGTTCGCGACCGTGAACAGGATGTTGTGGGTCGCGTCGCGGATGTCCGTCAGGGCCTTCGCGGACGACGTGTCGTTGAAGGACTTCGACGGCTGGAACGTGAGCTGCAGGTCGGTGCCCGCGGCGATGCCCTCGTTCGGGTTCATGTACGGGTAGAGGTTGAAGTCCGAGATGGCGAAGCCCTCGAAGCCCCACTCCCCGCGCAGCACGCCGTCCATCAGGGCGGGCGAGCCGCCGGCCCACGTCGCGCCGATGCGGTTGAACGAGCTCATGATGCCCGTCGACCCGACCGTGGTCTCCTCGATGGTGCCCTTGTCGTCCGCGACGTACCGCACGTCCATCGTGATGTCCTTGACGGCCATCTCGAACGGCTTGAGGTACAGCTCACGGATGGTCTGCTCGGTCGCCCACGTCGCGATGCCGTTGTTGACGCGGTTGGTCTCCTGCTCGTTCATCGCGAAGTGCTTGATGAGCGTGTAGACGCCCTTCTCGGCCACGCCGTTGGCGACGGACGTGAGCATCGCGCCCGACAGCAGCGGGTCCTCCGAGTAGTACTCGAAGTTGCGGCCACCGAACGGCGAGCGGTGCAGGTTCACGGCGGGCGCGTACCAGCCGTTGATGCCCTTGTGCAGCGCCTCCTCGCCGAGCATGCGGCCCATGCGCTCACCGATCTGCGTGTCCCACGTCTGCGCGATGAGGAACTGCGACGGGTAGGCCACGCCGTTGATCGACTGGTTGATGAAGGACGAGAAGCCCGCGGGGCCGTCCGGCTCGAGCGTCTGCGGCTTGGCGATCGAGGCGATCGCGGCCGTCTGGTAGGCGCCGTTGAGCAGCATGTCCGTCATGTCGCCGACCGACAGCGAGTCGAGCAGCTCGTCCCACTTCGGGTCGTCCTTGGGCAGGCCGCGCAGGTCGGCGAGCGTCAGGTCGGTGCTCTTGCCGGTCGTCGGCTTGGGGCCGTCGAACGCGTCGGCCTCCGCCTGCGCGTCCCACGCGGTGAAGCCCTCGCGGATCGCGTCGTCGGCCGCCAGCAGGTCGGCCGTCGGGGCCTTCGGGAACGTGCCCGCGAAGTCGGCGCGCGACATCGTCAGGATCTTGCCGTCCTGCGGCGTCGTGCTGAAGCGGTCCGACACGTCGTCGAACAGGTTGGTGACCTCGGTGCGGTCGGACGCGCGGTGGTTCTCGCCCGAGTACACGACGTCGGAGTCGACCGTGTAGGTGACGGGCGCGACGCCCTCGGCGACCGTGTGCGAGTCGGTGCGCAGGCTCAGCACGTAGTCGCCGGCCTCGAGCACGTACGCACGCTCGCCCAGGTGGTCGTACGACGCCATGTCCTCGACGTCGAGCTCGATCGTCACGGTCTCGCTCGCGCCCGGCGCGACGACGCCGGTCTTGGCGAAGCCGCCCAGCACGACCTCGGGCTTCTCGATGCCGCCCGTCGTGTAGGGCGCGGTGTAGTAGAGCTCGACGACGTCGCGACCCGGGACCGTGCCCGTGTTGGTGACCTCGACCGTGAGCGCGACGGTGCCGTCCACGTCACCGAGCTGCTGGTCGACCACGCGCCACGCGAAGTCGGTGTAGCTCAGGCCGTAGCCGAACGGGTAGACGACGGCGGAGTCGTAGTCGAGGAAGCCCTCGGCCGCGGCGGTCTCGTAGAAGCGGTAGCCGACGTAGATGCCCTCGGCGTAGTTCACGAACGGCGCCTCGTCGGTGACGGTCGCGTTCGACGTCGCACGCTCGACCGTGGACTGCGGGTACGAGACCTCGATGCCGTCGTAGAGGAACGCCCCGAAGTTGACGAACGTCGGGTCGGCCGTGAAGTCGGCGGCCCACACGTCGGCCGTGCGACCCGAGGGGTTCACGTCGCCGGACAGGATGCCGCCCAGCGCGTCGAAGCCGGTGGCGCCCGGCGAGCCCGCGAGCAGGATCGCGTCGACGCCCGGGTCGGCCTGCAGGTCGCCCATCTCGATCGTCGTCGAGGCGTTCACGACGACGACGACGGTCTCGAAGCTCGCCTTGGCCAGCTCGACGAGGTCACGCTCGGCCTTGTTGAGCTCGAGCTGGTGCTGCCCGGGGACCGCGTCGGCGTCCCAGCCGGACATGTCCTGCGTGAGGTCGCCGCCCTCGCCGCCGGGGCGGCCGATGACGACCACCGCGGCGTCCGCGTAGTCGGCGAACGACGACGCGACGGCCTGGTAGTCCGCGACCGGCAGCTCGCCGATGTCGTAGGTGGAGATGTCGGGGCGGTCCATCTCGATGTGCCCGCGCTTGTTCTCCGCCGCGTACTCCTCGATCGCGGTGAGGACGGTCTCGTTGACCGTGAAGCCCGCGTTCTCGAGGCCGACGCGCGGCGTGACGGCCGACTTGGTGTCGACCGAGCCGGAGCCCGAGCCGCCGAACACCGGGTCGGCCGCGGCGCGCCCGAGGAGGGTCACACGGCCGCCGGGGGCCAGCGGCAGGGCCGCGGCCTCGTTCTTCGCCAGGACGATGCCGGAGGCGGCGATCTCCTCGACGAGGTCCTTCGCGGCGGTGTCGACCTCGTCGATCGTGGCGAGCTCGGGGCTGTAGTACTCGGTGTCCCAGTCCTTCGACTCGTCCGAGTTGGTGAAGGTGTACGTGCCGGAGCCCAGCTGCGAGGCGACCCAGCCGCCCGCGACGCTCAGGCCGATGTTCGCGACCACCGTCAGCACGGTCACCGTGGCGAGCACGGGGACCCAGATCCACAGGAACTTCTTGTTGGACATCGGCGCCTTGGCGCGGTCGTTCTTCGACCTGGCGTTCACTGCATTCCTCCTCGAGTGCGGGCTCACGAATCAGGCTAGGAGCGGTGTCGTGAGCACCCGCCGCGGCCGCACGATCGGTCGGTTCCGGGGCACGGACCGTCGTCCGCCGGGGCCGTCGGCGTGCTCGTGCGTGGGTGCGGCGCCGTGGTGGCGCGCGCACGGAGGCCGGGCCCCCCCGGGGGCGGGGCGGCGGGGGGGGGGGCCGGGCGGGGGTCCTTACTCCGAGACCTCGGTGATCTTGCCGTCCTGGTCGATGCGCCAGGTGTCACCCGTCGCGGCCGAGTCGGCGTCGATCGTGTACTTGCCGTCGGTGATCGTGATCGTGCCCTGCACGCGCGAGGCGGCGTCCGAGTAGGAGTAGGGCACCACCAGCAGGCCGTACTTCACGGTCGGCGAGTCGACGTCGCTCGCGAGCATGATCTGCGCCCACGAGTCGTCCTCGGCGAGCGCGTCGGCGACGGCCTTGCGCGCGTTCTCGAGGTCGTCCTTGACGTCGACCTCGGCCGCGGCGCTGTCCGACGTGCCGGTGTCCTGGCTGCCGCCGTCGTCGTTGCCGCAGGCCGCGAGGCCGAAGACGCCCGTCGCGGCGACCAGCAGGCCGAGCCCGGTGTGCAGCACCTTGTTCCGCTTCACTTCTGCTCCTTCGTGGGTTCCGGCCGCGAGCCCACCCCGCGGCCCAGGTCCGCACCGGTCGGTGTCCCCAGGACGCCCGCCGGTGCGGTGCCCGGGCCGGTCGACGACGTGGTCGCCGACCGGCCCGGACGGTGCGCGGGTCAGCCGATCGGGCCCGCGAAGTTCAGGCCGAAGCCGTAGTCGTACGTGTTGCCGGACGCGTCGGTGTAGGGCGTCATGTCCTTGCTGACGTCCTCCTGCTGCGCCTCGACCGTGTCCATGTCCTGGGGGAACTGGATCGGCAGGCGGCCGGCGGGCTCGTGGAGCCCGAGGGCGACCTCGAGGAGCGCCTTGTCGCTCGTGCCGAACCCGACGACGATCGCGTCGGACGCGGCCTCGAACTCGGCCGGGACGACCGGGTTGATCGCCTTGAGCACGGTGATCACGGGGATCTCCTTGCCGGACGCCGCGACGGCGGCCGTGGCGCGCTCGAACGCGTCGAGGTCGGACTCGTTCGCGATCTTCGAGGTGTTGCCGAAGTACGAGCGGTTCTGCTTCGTGCCGTCGGGCAGGATGTCGCCGCCGATCGACGTCTGGCGGACGTGCGGGCCGTCGGCCGTGTACGGGCGGTACTGCAGCGACAGCGGGTACCACGTGTCGTTCTCGACGTCGTGCCCGATGTTCGAGAAGTTGCCGCCGTTGTCGGGGCTGGCCATGCCGACCAGGACGAGGTCCACGTCGGACAGGTCGGGCGCCGTGTAGCTCACGACCTTGCCGTCGGCGTCGAGCTCGGCCTCGTCGGTCACGACCTCGCCGAACATCTCCTCGGCGACCTCGAGCGTGAGCCCGGGGGCCTCCTTGTACTCGGCCGGGCCGAACGCGCCCGCGAAGCCGATGTTGTACGACCGCGGGATGTAGACCTTCTTGTCCTTCCACGCCGCGGCGTCGGACTTCGCGATCGTGCCGCCGTCGTTCTTCAGCATGACGACCGAGTCGAGCTGCGCGGCGTAGCCGGCCTCGACCTTGTCGTCGCTCGCGAGGACCTTCTGCGACTCCTCGAGGTCGAGGTACGCGTTCTCGTACAGGCCCGGCTGGAAGAACATCGTGAGGATGCGCTTGCCCGACTCGCGGAAGCGGGTGTCCGCGTCCACGTCGTTGGTGCCGGCCTCGAAGTCCTTCTGCCACATGTCGTGCGCGGCCAGGACCGGCTCGACCTTGTTGTTGCCGCCGAACATGTCGTGGCCCGTGCGCAGCACCTCGTAGTGGCGCTGCTCGTCGGTGAGGTCCTCGGCGCCCCAGCCCATGCCGAACGGCTTCTCGGGGTCGAGGTAGCTGGACGTGACGCCCCAGTCGGTGACGACAACGCCCTCGTACCCGTTCTCCTTGCGGAGCAGGTCCATGCGGCCGTGGTCGTACGCGGCGCCGCGACGCTCGCCGAACAGCGGCTCGCCGTCGCCGTCGAGCGCGATCGAGTACGCCGTCATGACGGCGGCCGAGTCGAGCGACCCGAGGAACGCCTTGGTGTGCTCGTCGAAGTTGCCGCCCGGGTACACGCCGTACTTGCCCGCGTTGGTGTGCGCCTCGCGGCCGCCCTCGCCCGGACCGTCGCCGGCCCAGTGCTTGATCATCGCGTTGACGGACTCGGAGCCCCAGCCGTCCTGGCCGCGCGTGCTCTGGTAGCCGTCGACGTAGGCCGCCGCGAGCTCGGTGTTCTGGTCGACGTCCTCGCCGAACGTGCCGCCGACGCGCAGCCAGCGCGGCTCGGTCGCGAGGTCGATCTGCGGGCTCAGCGCCGTGGTGATGCCGAGCGCGCGGTACTCCGCGGACGACATCTGCGCGAACTCGTCCATGTGCTCGACGTCGAACGTGGCCGCGAGGCCCAGGTTCGACGGCCAGCGCGAGATGTCGTCGCCCTCGGCGTTGTAGCCGCCGGAGCCGGCGGTCGAGCGCGGGTCGGACGCGAAGTTGACGGGCACGTACGGCTCGCCCTCGGTCGCGAGCGACTCGGCGAACGCCTGCATCTGGTTCGCCCACGTGACGGTCGCCTTGACGTCGCTCGGGCCCGCGTGCAGCACGTTGCGCAGGTGGGAGTCCGTCAGGTACTCCTTCTGCGCGTCGGTGAGGCCGTCGGCCTGCGAGCGCTCGTGCGAGCTGAAGAGCATGAGGCCGGCGATCTGCTCGATCGTCAGGTCCTCGGCGAGGGCGGCGGCGCGCTCCTGCGGGGACTTGCGCCAGTCCTCCCACGCGTCCAGCTCGCCGTTGCCGTTCATGTCCTTGAACGCGACCTTCGCGCCGTCGACCTCCTCCGAGAGGAGCTCGATCTCGCTGTCCGCGCCGTAGGAGAGCGTCGGGGCGTCGCCCGGGTTGTCGACGACGACGAACGTCGTCTTGCCGTCCGACACCTCGCGCGTCGTGAACTCGTCGGCGGACGCGCCCTTGTCGTCGGTGTCGCCGGCGGTGCACGCCGCCAGGCCCGTGAGCGTGAGGCCCGCGACCAGCGCGGCGCTCATGAGGCGTGCCGACCGGCTGGCGGCGACCCGCGCCGTACTCGTTGTCTTCATCGACCTTCCCTTGTCGTCTCGTGGCCCCGCCCGCGCCCGTCGTCACCGCCCCGTCGTCGGGGTGGGACCGCTGAGCCGGTGCACGCGCGGCGCACTCGCGAACCCGTCGCCGGCCGGGACGTCGTGGTCCCGTGGCCGGCGCGTTCACGCTAGGCAGCGGCCGTGGCGCCGGACCGTGCCCCTACACGGACCGTCGCTTTGCGTGCACGAACAGTCCCCGAGGTCACGGGCAGGTCACGGCACGCGGCCGCCGAGGTGGTCCGCCATCGCGTCGAGGAACGCGCGCTTGCGGGCGCGGCTGATCTGCAGCTCGTCGCCGCCGAGCATCACGGACGTGGACTGCCGCACGGCGTGCACGTGCCGCAGGTTCACCAGGTAGCAGTTGTTGCTGCGGAAGAAGCCCTGCCCGTCGAGCTGCTCCTCGATCGCCTTGAGGGTCCCCGTGAACGCGTACCTCCGCCCGATGGCGTGCACGACGATCCGGTGCTTGATGCTCTCGACGTACACGATGTCCGCGACGTCGACCCGGGCCGTGCCGCCCGCGACCGGGAGCATGACGCCCTCCGACTGCGTGCGCCGCACGCGCTGCAGCGACCTCGCGAGCTCCTGCGAGAACGCGAAGTACGGCACGGGCTTGACGAGGTAGCTCAGGGCGTCGACCTCGTAGCCCTTGATCGCCATCTGCGCCATGCGCGTGATGAACACGATGACGACGCGGTCGTCGAGCGCGCGCACCGCGTGCGCGGTCTCGAACCCGTCCATGCGCGCCATCTCGACGTCGAGGAACAGCACGTCGAAGTCGGCGCGGTAGCCGCGCGTGAGCTGCGCGCCGTCCGAGAACGTGCGCACCGAGAACTCGACGCCGTGCTCCTCCTCGTACCGCTGGAGGTGCGCGACGACCGTCGCGCGCGAGTGCGGGTCGTCGTCGACCACGCCGATGTAGGTCACGCCGTCCACGGGTGGGGTCCTCCCTCGCCGGTCGCGGCCGCACCCGCCTGCCGGGGTCCCGCCGGCCCGCGGCGGCGCTCGGCGCGGGCGTCCACCACGCAACCACCGCACGCCGCACCGGGGTGCCCGGGTCGCACGATCCGTCGGATCCCGTGGCCGTTCGGTCGCGCACGCCGGGCACGCCCGGGGCGGCCGCGACCCCGGCCTAGACTGCGAGCCGCCCGGGCCGTCCGGCCCGGCGCTCCCCCGCACCGGAGGGTCGTCGCATGGACCTGCTCGTCGTCGGCGCCGGCCTGTTCGGCCTCACGGTCGCCGAGCGCGCCGCGGAGGCGGGGCTGCACGTCACGGTCGTCGACCGGCGCGACCACCTGGGCGGCAACGCGTGGTCGAGCGTCGACGAGGCCACCGGCATCGAGGTGCACCGCTACGGGTCGCACATCTTCCACACGTCGAACGAGCGCGTGTGGCGGTACGTGCGCCGGTTCACGGCGTTCACCGACTACCGGCACCACGTCTTCTCGACGCACGCCGGCACGGTCTACCCGCTGCCCATCAACCTGGGCACGCTCAACCAGTTCTTCGGCACCGCGATGGGACCGGACGCCGCCCGCGCGCTGGTGGCCGAGCACGCCGCCGAGGTCGACGCCGCCGCGGCCGCGAACCTCGAGGAGAAGGCCGTCTCGCTGATCGGCCGCCCGCTGTACGAGGCGTTCGTGCGCGGCTACACCGCCAAGCAGTGGCAGACCGACCCGCGCGAGCTGCCCGCGTCGGTGATCTCGCGGCTGCCGGTGCGCTACACGTACGACGCGCGGTACTTCTCCGACACCTACGAGGGTCTGCCCACCGACGGGTACGGGCCGTGGTTCGAGGCCATGGCGTCGCACCCCCGCGTCGACGTGCGCCTGGGGGTCGACTTCCTCGACCCCGCGCAGCCGCTGTCGAAGGCCGCCGCGCGCGGGCAGGTGCCGATCGTCTACACCGGGCCCGTCGACCGCTACTTCGACCACCACCACGGGCCGCTCGGCTGGCGCACGCTCGACCTCGAGACCGAGGTGCTGCCCGTGCGGGACTTCCAGGGCACGAGCGTCATGAACTACGCCGACCTCGACGTGCCGTGGACCCGGGTCCACGAGTTCCGGCACTTCCACCCCGAGCGCGAGGACCGCCACGCGCAGGACCGCACGGTCGTCATGCGCGAGACGTCGCGCGCGGCCGGGCCCGACGACGAGCCGTACTACCCCGTCGCCACGCCGCACGACCGCGCGCGTCTGCAGGAGTACCGCGCCCTGGCGGCCGACGAGCCGGGCGTGCACTTCGGCGGTCGCCTCGGGTCGTACCTGTACCTCGACATGCACATGGCGATCGCGTCCGCGCTGGCCCTGTGGGACTCGGGAGTGGTGGTCGACGCGCGCTGAGCGCGCACGCGTCACGGCGTGGGCTCGGCCGCGGTGCGCGACCGCGGACGTGCCGGTCGACGCGCGGGTGCGTCCTGCGGCACGGGCAGCAGGATCCGCAGCACGAACCAGCCGCCCTCGGTGTTGACCGTCATCGAGCCGTCGTACTTCTCGGCCGTGTGCCGGATCGACTTCAGCCCGTAGCCGTGGCGCGTGCGGTCGGCGCGGCGCGTGACGATGTCGCCGTCCTCGGTGCGCAGCTCGCCGGTGAAGTAGTTCTCGAACGACAGCAGCACGAACCGGTCGCGCGCGTACACCGCGACCTTGACCAGTCGCTGGTCCGTCGCCGGCACCGCGGCCGCACCGTCGATCGCGTTGTCGAGCGCGTTGCCGAACAGCGCCGCGAGGTCCATGGTCGAGACGAAGTCGAGCGCCGCGCCGTCCACGACGTACGTGAGCGCGATGCCGCGCTCGGCGCACTCCAGGCTCTTGGTCGTCAGGACGACGTCGAGCACGCCGTTGCCCGTGTCGGCCTGCCGCGCGTACCCCGAGATGCTCGCGTCGAGGTCGTCCAGGTACGACCTGCGCCGGTCGTCGTCGTCCTCGGCGCGGATCACCGCGATCTGGTGCTTGAGGTCGTGGTACTTGCGGTTGACGACCTCGATGCTGCGCTTGGACTGCAGGTACTGCTCGTGCTGACGGCGCAGCATCTCGTCGACCGCGCGCACCTCGGCGCGCGCCCGCTGCTGCAGCCGCTGCCCCTGCTGCGCGTACAGCGCGACGAACCCGCACAGGTCGACGAGCGTCCGGATGTACGAGATCTCGGGACCCAGGCGGCCCGAGAACGGCGTGTTCGCGTTGAGGAAGCTGATGTTGCTCATGAAGAACGTCACGAGCGCGATCGCGACGGTCGACGCGAGCTCGCCCGACGTCACGTCGAGCGACTGCCGCGACCGGAAGTGCCGGGCCTCGGCGACGTACGCACCCGCGAACGCGGCCGCGTACACCAGCACGAAGAACGCCGTGGACCACACGCCGCCCTCGCGCCCCTCGGGCACGAAGAAGAACACGTGCATCTGCCAGTGCAGCGCCGCGACGAGCTCGGCGAGCACGAGCGCGCGGGCCGTGAAGTACCCGGCGTCGCGCGCCGAGACCTTCGCGGCAGACACGATGAACCCGTACATCACGGCCACCGCGGCGGCCATGCCGACGGTCCACAGGCCCAGCGGCAGACGCCCGGCGCCCACCTGCACGCCGACCTGCACCGCGAGCGCCGCGACCGCGAGCACCACGAACCGCGACCACGGCCAGCGGCGCCGGCGCAGCAGCACGTACACGACGCACGCGAGCCACTCGGCGAGGCCCGTGAGGACGCGCGGGATGTCGGGCGGGACGTCCGTCAGGACGCCGACCAGCGGGGCGAGGATCACGACGCCCGCGCCCCGAGGTGGTCGGTCAGCGCGGCGAGGAACGCCTTGCGCCGCGCGCGGCTGATGGCCACGCGGCGACCGTCGACGAGCTCGGCCTCGCCGTCGCGCACGGCCAGCACGTGCCGCAGGTGCACGAC